>NZ_JAKCFI010000026.1 GCF_021412625.1 Myxococcus stipitatus
TCCGCTTCACCATCTGCCCCTTGAATGCATCCGTGTACGGCACTGCTTCCTGCCTGCTCTCGCCCCCAGGGCGTCGTCAGCTCGGCATGTCAGCCGAGGCGACAACTTCCCTGACACAGGGGGCTCGGGGCTGCGGACGAAGGAGGGGCTGGACGCGGCGCCCAGGAAGCGCAGCTCGTTCTGGAAGGCCTCCGAGGTGAACTGGCTGCCGTTGTCGTGGCGGATGGACAGCCCCGTGGCCACATCTCGGCCGTACGCGCCGAAGCGAGCCTTGACGCCCTGGCGGATGGGCTCGAGGGCTTCGAAGCGGTTTCCCACCTTGGCCGCGTGGATGCCGACGCACTCGGCGGTGGCGTGGTCCACGGCGATGAAGACAGTGGCCTGGCCCTCCAGCGTCGTCACGGTGCAGGTAGCATCGGTACCCCACATGACGTCGGGCATGTCGGTGATGATGGTGCCATCGTGGTGGCGAGGGCCCAGCACCCGGCGGGCACGGCCCGGGGCCAGCAGTCCCGCCTCGCGCATCAGCCGCAGGCAGCGGGCCTTCGAGGTGCGCAAGCCATGGGCCCGCAGCCGGGCCCATACCTTGCGGTGCCCCTCGCCCAGGAACGGCGAGCGGGCCAGCACGCCGCGGATGGCCTCCAGCAGCGCCTCGTCCGTCAATGCCGTCTTGGGGCCACGCCGGGCCGCCGGAAGGGCCTGGGCCTGACGACGGGCCCGGTGCCGGTACACCGTGGCACGGGGCACGCTCCAGGTGGACGTCACGAGCGCCAGGCCGTACGGCTTGCCACTGGAAGGCGAGAGCTGGGCGCTCATCCTCTCGACTTCCTCCAGGGAAAACCCGGCGCGTTGGTCTCCAAGAGCCGGGCCTTCTCGGCCAAGAGCTCGTTCTTCATCATCAGCTCGCCCACCATGGCCTTGAGCCGCAGCACCTCGTCGTCCGCCGGCTCCGGTTCCCGGCTCTTGAGGTTGGCCTCGGCTCCCGCCAGGAACTTCTCCCGCCACTCGCTCAGCACTGCTGCCGTGACGCCCAGTTCCCGCGAGAGCGCGTCGAGTTCCTCGCCCTTGAGCAGCCGGAGCACGGCCTCCTTCTTCCGCTTCGCCGAGAACCGACCGCGCTCCGCCGTCCTGTCCTGCTTCTGCTGCTTCTTCACATCCACCTCACGAGGGGGAGGTTATCCCCCAGAGAGGCGTCTCAAGAAACCCTGGGGCGGAGGAGCAGTACGAACACGGGCTTCCATTCTACGGACATCATCGAACCCTCCGTCACCATCCTGCGACAGGGAGAGCATTGGCCGGAACGGCAATCTTCATCTTGCCCATGAAGATGAACCACCAGCTCCGTGCCGATACCGTGGCCGCGTACCTGCGTGGAACCGCCACGCAGGAGGAATTCTGCGCGACCCCCGAGCCGCTGACTGGCCACCCTCTGTCTGCAAGGACGCTACGGTCGCCTTGTCGTTGAGCGCGTCAGGGTCTGACCAGGTATCGCGGGCTGGAAGCTCAGAACCGGACCCGGAGCGCCTCCTCGATGGGCCCCTCAAGCTCGCCGAGCCCGATGCGGCGGAGGAATCCCGGCTCAAGGCTATCGCCCCAGTTAAACGTCCGTTTTGGATTGGTCGGGTGCCGCCGCCGCGCGAAGAAGACCTCGCTCAGGTAGCGCTCGAACCCGACCCGCGTCGCCGGGCTAAGGTGCGCGTAGTGTGGCAGGCGGCGGAAGCGCTCGATGAGACCGTGCGAGATCTCATCACGCTCCGACCCGGGAAGCCCACGGTAGCAGTGACTCTGCCCGAACCTCTTCTTGAGCCGGTCCTCGATCTCTGTGGAGTTGTGCGCCTCGAAGGCCCAGAGATTGGGGGCGCCGTGGATGAGCTTCAGCATCAGGTAATCGACGCGGCGGTCGTACTTCTTGGTGAGCTTGGGGTCGAAGAGCGAGGACTGACGGACGCGGTCGTTCGCGTTGCTACAGGTTCCCCACGCGTAAATGCCTTGGGAGAAGCGCCAAAGGTAGAGCCACTTCCGCACCTGGCTCTCGGCCTTGAAGCGTCGCCAAGCCTTGGGATCGGCAATCTGCGCGCTCCGGCGCGATTCGCGTTCGAGAAAACGCCGGGAAGCTTCGAACTCGGCTGCGTCCGCCATGGCGAAAGGCTACTCCGTCGAGCGGACCCTGGCCAAGCCGCCCGCAGAGCCTCAAGACATCGAACGCGTAAACCCGGCACCTCCTGGTCTGGGCGGCTCGGCCTGGCGTAGAGAACACCCGCTCGTGAGACCTGCCGCCAAGCACCGTCGAGTCGCATCTTCAGCAGCGGCAATCTTCTGGTCGATGCCGAAGCCCAACGACCAACTTCGAGCCGCAGCGGTGACCGAGTACCTACGCGGGACCACCACGCAGGAGGATTTCTGCGCGGCCTTCGAGGCACGGACGGGTCACCCTCTGTCACCGAGGACCTTGCGGTCGTGGATCGCTCGCTTTGGCTCACCCGGTGGTCTTGCTGTACGGACTCTCCTGGCCGATGCGCTCGACCAGGTGCGGACCCTGGAAGCTCGTCTCCAGGCGTCGCTGGACCAGCTCGCTAGCGAGGTTGCCGCTCCCGTGCCAAGCCGGCACGTTGGCGCCAGCCATGAGGGCCTGCCGCCGGCAGCCGCACCGGCAGGTCCGGGAAAGGCCGCTGCCATCGCGGCCACAGGCGCACGGGCAGCTGCCGTCGATCAGCCGCTCGGCATCGAGGAGGGCGCCACAGCGGATGAGCCCAGCTCCAAGAAGTCCTTCTGGGACTGAGCCCCTAGTGGCCTCGCACGGCGAGGAGGGCTCCCGATGAGCGCCGCGAGGCTGGAGCTTCGCAGCGTCCTCGCTGCCGTCGCCGAGCGGCGCCGCCACAGCCCGGGCATCCCCCGCGCCTTATACGCGCTCGCCCGGCAGGTGCTCGGCTCGGCTGACCGCGATGCTGTGGCCGGGACGCTCCTGGCCTGCTGGAGCGTGGAGGCCAGGCCGGCGGCATTGAGCAACTCCTCCTGCTCGACTACCGGGCCCTCGCTCGCGCCATCCGGCGGCGCATGCTCCAGGTGCGTGCCAGGCAGTACGGTTCCAAGTCGCAGGCCGTGAAGAGCTTGCGGGCCCACGTGCGTGCAGCGCTCCTTGGTGAGCTGCCCCCGGCGTAGGGGCTCCCGGTGTCCCTCACGGCCGGGGACCGCCTCTGCTCGAAGCTGGTCCGTCAGGCCGTGGCCGAGGTCCTCGCCCATGTCGATGCGCCTGCCTGTGAGCCTCGGGCCGTTGCCAGCTGGTTGTGGTCGATCTTCTTCGAGGACCGCCACGAGGACATCCGGGACCAGGCACACGGGCAGGACGACGGCGGCCACGAGGACCTGGTGCTGGCCCAGGCCGACGCCAGCCGCCACGCCAACCACCTCCGGCGGCAGCTCGGTCCCGGGCTGACGCAGGTCGTCGCCCAGCGAGTCAAGGGAATGACGCTCGCACAGATCGGCGCTGGCAGGGCCGGGACCAGTACCATCCACGAGCAGCAGGCGAAGGCCGTCGAGCGGATCCGCGAGCATGTTCGGGAGCACGGCCTGCTGCGGGAGGACCTCGAACCAGCCTTGATGCTGGTGGCCGCGTAGGCGTCCATCCGCCGAAAACCACCCGGCCAGCACAAGGAGTGCGGGGGATTACGTGATATGGATAACTCTTAGCATGAAGAGGATTATCCATCCGCCGCTTGATGCGCATAACCGGCTTCGCCAGCCGCTGACTGCGGGCGAGCAGGCCGTGCTCTTGATCTTCGACCAATGCCTGTCGCCGGGGTGGGAGATTTACATCCAGCCCCATCTCAACGGGTTGCGCCCGGACTTCGTGCTGCTCAACCCGCAGGTGGGCATTGCTGTTTTCGAGGTCAAGGACTGGAACCTCGACGCGATGCGCTATTTCTGGACGAAGGATCGCAACGGGGTCGAGACGCTGTGGGCCGAGCGCGATGGCAAGGCGTTCTGTATCCAGGCGGACAACCCGATTCCAAAGGTCCGACTATACCGGCAGGAGATCTACGAGCTGTACTGCCCTCGGCTCGGCTACAACTCGCGCCCGGGCCGGTGCGACGGCTGGGGGGCGATCACCGCAGGCGTCATATTCCCGTTTGCCGCAGGCTCGCGCGTCGAGCGACTGCTTGCGCCCTTCCTGCCCAAGCGCGACGAGGAAGACTACGCGCGCTACGCGCCTATCACTGGGACGGAAGCGGTCGCCGCCGCCGACCTGCGGCGTATCTTCCCCGAATCACAGCGCGCGCACTCTCGGTTGATGACCAACGCCTTGGCCGATGACTTGCGCGGCTGGCTTGTAGAGCCGGACTTCTCGTCGACGCAGCGCGAGCCGTTGATGCTTGATCGCCGTCAGCGCCCGCTGGCGGAAACGCGCACCGAGACTGGCTACCGACGCATCAAAGGGCCCGCCGGCTCGGGCAAGTCGCTGGTGCTCGCCGCCCGGGCCGCACGGCTGATGAACGAAGGCAAGCAGGTGCTCGTGGTCACCTTCAACATCACGTTGTGGCACTACCTGCGCGACCTGATGGTCCGCGGCATCGACTCGCCGCAGCGCATGAACAACGTTTGCCTCATGCACTTCCACTATTGGTGCAAACACGTGTGCTACGAGGCCGGGTGGGATGCCCGCTACCACCATCTCGTGCGGGGGGCGGTCGAATCGTCCCCGGGGCAGCGGCAGGTCCTGCTCGACGACGAGATCCCGGCGCTGGCCAGTGAAGCCGTCGAGCAGCCCGGGGCCACAAAGTACGACGCGATCCTCGTCGACGAGGGTCAGGACTTCCACCCGCACTGGTGGAGCGCGCTGCGCAAGGCGCTCGTGCCCGGCGGCGAAATGATGCTGGTGGCCGACGCAACGCAGGACGTCTACGGTACGGCCAAGGCCTGGACCGACGAGGTCATGCAGGGCGCAGGGTTCCGAGGTGGGTGGGCACAGCTCGATGTCAGCTATCGGCTGCCGCCCGCGGCGCTGAAGATGGCACGCGAATTCGCGCAGCGATTCCTGCCGGCAGAAACCGCGCAGATGCCCGAGCCCGAGCAGGGCGACCTCAATCTGTACCCTTGCTCCCTGCGATGGGTGCAGTGCGACAAGGCCGATGCCACCAGCGTCTGCGCCGACGAACTCCTCGCGCTGATGAGGCTGACGGGCCGCAACGGCCTGGCCAATGCCGACATCACGCTGCTGAGCGAGGCCACGAGCGTCGGGGCTAAAGTGTCTCAGTTGCTGGAAGACCGATTCAGGATTCGCACGCTCAACACCTTCTCCGCCGACAACATCGAGCAGCGGCGCCAGAAGATGGGTTTCTTCATGGGCGACGCCCGCGTAAAGGCCACGACGCTGCACAGCTTCAAGGGCTGGGAGACGCGGCTGCTCGTCATCTACGTCGACGCCGCCGCCGACCCGAAGGCCCTCGCCTTGGTCTACGCCGGGCTGACGCGCCTCAAGCGCCACACGGAAGGCAGCTGGCTCACGGTCGTGTGTTCGGCGCGCGAGCTTGAGGCGTTCGGCCAGACTTGGCCGTCCTACGCTCGCCTCGCGGTGAGGAGAGTCAACCCTGGTTTTGGGGGCGGGTGACGGGAAACCGCTAGCACCCGGTGGGGCCCAGGGAGCCAGGGGCGGTTGCCTAGACCACGGTCCAGACCGGCGAGGACAGTGGCCCCCCAGGCGCTTGCCTAAGGATGCTCCTGATCTGATCCACGGGGTCTTCGATGATTGGTCGAGCGCGGGACGTCAGTTCGCGTGCGCGGCCAACCCGACGCCTCGTTGCCGCTACATAGCTCGCTCTATCGACGGCTTCTTTGGACGCGGGGCGGCGGTGACCCGCCTGGGGAACGGCCTGTCAGTGGAGGTCCTCCTGATCATGGATGACCGCGAGTTGCGGGCAGCTCTCCGTACCCGCCTGTGGCAGACCTCCTCCGAGCAGAGCCTGGTCTGGGGCGTCCTGAAGGGCCTCAGGTCGCACGTGGCCCGCTGCCTCCAGGAGGAGGACCTCTCCGGGGTTCGAGCCACGACCAGCAGCGCAACACCATTGAGCGGGTCCGTGAGCACGGCCTGAGCCTGGAGAGCCTCGAATCCGCCCTGGCATCCGGCGGGTTGACGAGCCCCGGCGCATCGACCAGCAGGGCAGGCTGGCGCTGGAGCGCGTGGAGACCACTCTGGGGAGGGCAGCTCCATGCGCTTACCTGGTCGCGCACCGCCAGGGCCCTCCACGGGCGCTGGAAGCGGGGAGGGAGAAGCCGCGCCGTACCGCAGGCGGTGCCCGCCTCGCCCCTGCTTCCCCTTTAGCGGGACTCGGAAGTGGACGGCCCAGGCCCCTTGTCCCCGGACGCGCTGGGGGACTCGGAGGTTGCTTCCTTCGGCTGCTGGCCCCGGTTCTTGCGCCCCTTCGGCTCCCTCGGGGCCTCCTCCTGCGGATATGGATTCCACGTCACCACGGGCACGTGGAGGGAGTTCCAGGAGAACAGGACGATGTCCTCGGCAGACTCGCCGCTTGTAGCTGGCTCCTCCACGGCGTTGTGAGGAGCCCAGAGGTGGGCCGGGTCCTCCTCGTTGCGGACCACGCGCCGAATCTGCCCGATGCGCTCAATCACGAGGGCCAACATGGACATGATGCAGGCGGGGGCAGCCCGCTCCAGCTCTTCATCTGGAAGTCCATGCTGGGCCTGGAGGTCCGCTAGAATCTGGGCTCCCCGAGTCGCACTGGCCAGAGTGTTCAGCTCCAGATCCAGGCTCAGTGCCAGAGGCGAGGGGAGGCTTCCGTTCTCTTCGGTCATGTCGGCCGTCCTTTCGTGTGTCAAGGCCTGCTGGGAATGTAGCTCATGAGCTACATCCTGCCATCCCGACCACGTGCGGCCAAGTAGTTCATGAGCTGTGTAGTTCATGAGCGACCCTCAGTAAGTCCGGCCTGTGCCTACAGCAGAGGATGCGCCCACCAAGCGCGGTCGTTCGGAGGTCTGGACGCGAGGCCCAACAGCCCGTGCCATCAAGCGAGAGTTGCACCGACTGGGGGAACGGCTCCGGGAGCTGCGGTTGGAGCGTGGGTTCACTCAGGAGCAGGCAGCCGAAGCCATCGGTGTCCACCCGAAGCACATCATCAAGATGGAGCAGGGGGCCGCAAACGTCACGGTGGCCACGTTGGTAGCTGCGTCCGCGGCTTTCAATGTGCCACTCCGGGATCTGTTTCCTGATTCTGATGAGGAGGACACCAGCAACAAGTGACGTGACGGGGCTACCACCAGCGAAGGGACATGTAGCTCATGAGCTGTGTAGCTCATGAGCGGCCGTGGATAAGCCCGTGATGTGCCCACAGGAAAGCCTGCCGTCAAGCGTGGTCGTTCGGAGGTCTGGACGCGAGGTCCGACAGCTCGTGCCATCAAACGGGAGTTGCGGCGACTAGGGGAGCGGCTTCGGGAACTGAGGTTAGAGCAGGGCCTTACCCAGGAACAGGCCGCCGAAGCCATCGGTGTCCATCCGAAGCACATCATCAAGATGGAGCAGGGGGCCGCAAATGTCACGGTGGCCACATTGGTAGCTGCGTCCGCGGCTTTCAAGGTGCCACTCCGGGATCTGTTCCAGGAGGCCGAGAAAGAGGACGGCGGGAAGTGACGCACCAAGCGCCTTGGCGCAACGCGCCCAAAGTAGGTACAAGGGGCTCTCGACGCAGACGCTCCAGTTCTCGAACTCAGCACGAGAAAGCACGTTCGCGACGATCTCTGCGGCGAAAACTTGGGTCCGTCTCGTCGACTACAGACTCCTCGCCGGTCTTGTCGTGGAGCTACGGAGTCGTGTGTCTGCCGACCTACTGCTCCTGATTTGTCCAGCAGCCCAATGCTAGTTCTCGCTTCGGCAAACCGGAAGGACTTCGCAAACCTCGCCGCACGCAGAACCCAACACACCGCTTGTCCAGCCCCCCGCGCCGACCTCAGGTGCACCGCTAGAGGTCTTGCGAGATTCGCGACCGCTTGTTAAGGCTGACGGTGAAAAATTAGCATTGCGCATTCCATGCAGCGTCCAGTTGCATTTGTGCGAGGCAATGATGGGGAAGCAGAAAGCACTGACTCCCGCCGAGCTCCTCTGGCGCGCAGCGGCCGAGCGAACACTGGAACCACGCGGTTCCAAGAAGCCTTGGGTTTACGGCTGGTGCTCGCAAGTACATCGTTACTCAGCACAGGCCCTGGTTCCATTCGACAGCGAGCGGGTTGTCCGCTTCACACAGCAAGGTGTGGAGGCAATCGAGTCAGCCGTCGTGAGCCTGCTCAGGCAGGCCTCTTTTCGGGCGATCTGGGACGAAGAGGAGATCTGGGGCATCGTTGCATCAATGGTTGCGACGCTCCCCATGGACGGTATGGAGCAGCATGTCCGGGACGAACTGGATAAGCGGCTCAAGCATCTGATGTCCCCGGGTCCAAGCCTGGTTGTGTTTCCGGTCTCTCATGTGGGCTGGAAGGGGGCTCCCATTGTTGCCGGCAATGCCGTAATAGGGCGGTTGGGTCGCGAGTGGATGACTGTACTACAGGGGATGTATGGGGTTCCTGTCACGCTTGCGGAGGCAGGTGTCTGGTGGTGCGAGGATGGCGCTCTCTCTGGGATGGAGTCCTCTCGGGAGCAACCCGTCGTCATTGGGGTCGTAGTGTCTTCGGCCGGAGAGCGAGCCCGCAGGGGTGCCGAGTCGGTATTCGAAGACATTGTTGAGCTGTCCATGTTGTTTGAGCCAGATCTGGAGGCTCAAGGGCTCTTCAGCCTGCGGGGAGATGCCTTTCGTCCAGGACTCAGAGGGCTCCAGATGGACCGACATGCGCTTGGGCGCATTGGTAAAACCTGTGAGCCTGTGCTGAAGGAACTCTCCGCATCCATCTACATGCAGTCGCAAGCGCGCAGCGGAGTTCAGCATAGCTGGTACGGAGAGGACCCGTGGCCGCTGGAGGTGTTTCTTCAGAATGATGAGCGGCGGGCCAATGTCGTGGCAATCATGGCGGATCAGGGGCCCATCGCCAGGCGATTCAAGATCGCTGCGAAGTGGTACGCGAGGGCCTATTGGTCATCGAGCCAGCAAGAGTCTGTATTGGCTCTGGGTATTGCATTGGAAGCCCTTCTCGGGGAGAGTGGGGGAGGACCCGGGGCCATCCTTGGTGAAAGATACGCCTTGCTGCACTCTGACCCGCACGAACGCAAGCAGGCCTATGACCATTTCATGAAGAAGATCTACGAGGCGCGAAGTGCTGTGGCCCACGGCAGGGTATCAAATCTCTTGGACGATTTTCATTTCGTCAGGGACGTTGCCCTGCGTACGGCCTGGGTTGCAGGCTCTCTGTGGAGTTGGGTGAAGAAGGGCAGTCTTCAGAGTGAAGAAGACCACCGCAAGCTATTTGCCGAGCTCAAATGGGGAGTGTAGTCAGTCCTCTTTGATGGAAGAGGGCAGCGCTTGACGCGGGGTGGGATTGAGCGCCTCCTTCCAGTATTCAGCGTACCGGTCCCATCGCTTCTTGAATGAGTCCGTGGGATTTCCTTTCTCTCGCCCACCGTGGAAGGGCAAGAGGTTGCGCTCTTGTATCCAGCGCCAGGCGTCCGCCTGGTTTCGAGTGGCTCGCCTGGCCTGGAGGAGCCAACGTGTCTCCCATCGCTCGAGCTCCGAGAGCGAATCCACTCCGCCAGCACGCATGGCTTCTTCCAGGTCCGCCCAGGTGCCTTTCTCCCGCTCCCTATTTCCGGGCATCGAGCTCCAGCGCTCCTGAAGGAAGTGAATCTCCTTCGTCACGATGTCCATGCCAATTCCTACGCGTTTGGCCTTCCCTCGTCTGTGAGACCAGGCCAGGAGCGCCAGCCGCTCCGCGGACTGCTCCACGTCGCGGTAGTTCCAGGTCCATTGGCTCTCAGCCGAGAGGGCGAAGTCCTGGATGGCATCCAGGGCTTCACGGTGGAGGACGAAGCTCACCGGTCCACCGGCCTGGTGGGCGACGTGCTGCTCCATTTGCTCCAGGCGATCCAGGTAGGCGCCCAGGATCCGGTGCCGGACCTGGGTCAGCGAGGGCAGGGCCACCACATGGGTCGAGATCCTCCCGAGCAGGTCGACACGGAAGCGGCCCGCGGATGCTTCCTCCCAGAGGTTGCGATGGGTGCCGAGCACGAGCCGGACATCCGCGACGAATTCGTCCTCTCCACCCACGGGGCGGATGCGGCGGACCCATCGTCCCTTCTCGTTCTGCGGTTCGATGGCGGTGAGCAGCTTGGCTTGCAGCGCCAGAGGCAGCTCTCCGACTTCGTCGAGGAAGACCGTCCCACGGTCCGCGGAGCGGAAGAGGCCGTCTCGGTCGGCGATGGCTCCAGTGAAAGAACCCTTTTGGTGGCCGAACAGCTCTGCCTCCAGCAGGTCCGCGGGAATGCCAGCGCAGTTGATGCGCTTGAGGGCTCCGGGCCGTGCCAGGTTCTTCGCCCAGCTCGCGTGCAGCCCCTTCGCGGCGCGCGACTTGCCCACCCCTGTCGGACCCGTCAGCAGGACGTCCCAGGCGAAAGGAGAGTTGCCGAGCAGCCGGAGTTGCTGCCCGGGGGGCTGTCGCTGGGCCACGCCTTCCATGGGGTGGATGCGGAGGAACTCGAAGTGGCCTTCCTTCCGCTGCCGGATCAACGAGGTCGTCGCGCCTTCCTGTTCGAGTCCTTCGAGGAGTTGCGTCCACTGCGCGGGCGTCCCGGTCACGGTCGAAACGAAGAACTCCGTGGTCGCGAGCCGGGAGCCAAACTGCTGCAGGAACGACTCAAGGAACTGGCGGATGGGCTTCTGGGCCTCGCTTCTGCGCGAGGGGTCCTTCCAGGTACTCCCCACGCCCAGGGCGAGGGGCTTGCTCCGGGAGCGAGGTCTTTCTCGCTGGATGTCTTCAACCAGCGCATGGGCAACCTGCTCCACGGCGGCATCGTCCGTCTTGTAGAGCACCACCACGTCATCGAAGGGGCCATGGCCCGTGATGTTCCGGATGGAAAGCTCGAGGCCCGGGCGGTGCCGCCTCCCTCGGGAATTGCGCTGAGAGCCGGCGAACTGGAGCAGGACCCGGCGGTGGATGGGCGACGATGCGGTGGGCATGCATCCTCCTGCGCTTGAGGGTGGGGTCAACGGAAGTTGAAGGGGAGACCGTGCTCGAGAAGCGCCAGGGGACCGCGCGTCCAGCGGCCTTCCAGGGCCTCGGTGATGGGGCCCCATGGCGCGCACGGCAGTGCGCCGCGCAGCCGCGTCGGGTCGGGAATGGGCCAGTTCGCCAGCAGGCCCAACTGGATGCCCACCAGCCCCATGACGAGCCCGATGAAGGCCAGGGCCGGTCCCTGGTCCCCGGCCAGCGCGAGCTCCACCCCCGTGAGGAGGTGTGATGCGGCCTCTTCCCGCGCACCTGCTTCGTGGAGCAGCAGCGCCCGGTAGAGTTGGATGAGGGGCCAGGGGTGTCCTTCCCGCACCCTCCAAGCCTCTCGCTCCGCCAGGTAGACCCGCCGCTCGTCCTGGTTGCCATGCAGGACGAGGAAGCGCAGCAGGAGGTGGTGGCCGAACTTCTCCGGGGCTCCGCTACCGCGTGCCATCCGTTGGATGGAATCGGGAGTGAGCGGGACGACCGACGCGACGCGCTCGCGGATCCGCTCGGGAGGCGCACCCGGCGTGTCCATGGTCACGATGGCGAGATAGGTGGCCGTCTGGGACTGCTCTGCCCTCGCGACATCGTCATCCGACAGGCGCGCGAAGGCCTCCAGCGCGGAGCCCAGCAGTTCTTCCGCCTTGGCGTGGAGGCCCGCGAAGGCGGCGTGCTGGCCGAGAGAGCTCTGGATGCGTCCCCAGTGCCTGAGCCCCGGGATCGCTGGTGCCGTGTCCTTCCACCGGGAAAGTGCCTGCGTGGCCCCCGGGAAGTCGAACCGGTTCGTCGCGAGCACGGCCCGGTCCAGATCGGCCTGGCACACCAGCGTGGGGGCCTCGTCATGGAGCCGGCGCCCCAACTCATCGAGCTCCCGGTCGAGTTGGCTGTCCACCTCGCCGGAGTGGTTGGCCTTCTCCAACCGGGCCGTCAGCCACGCCAGGCGCAACAGCGGCTTGAGCGCGCGGTCCTGGGGCATGCATGAGGAGAGGAACGCCACTTCGCGGCCGAGCTCGCGCAGCTGGACAGCCTTGCTCTCCATGTGGGCGCGCACCGCGTCGAGGAGCTCCTGCCAATACCCGGGATCGCGGAGACAGGCTTCCCGGACGCGAGCGAGGAGGAGGTGGGGGATGGCGCCGGGCACCTCCGCGTCCGGCTGTCGCACGAGGCCACGCCACAGCTCGCCCGGAAGCGGGCGGCCACCCCCGAAGGCCTCCCAACTCCTCCGCAGCTCGTGGGCGTTCCCCGCGTGCAGACACCCCTCACGCAGCCGGCTCTGTTTCAGCCGCGCCTGACTCGCGCCGGCCGTGCTGGTCCAGGTGAACGCGAGGGCATCCACATACCCGTTGAGCTCCGAGTCGCCCTTCCTGACGAGCCGCAGGTTCAGCCCGAGCTGCCGGTACCACTCTGGCTCCCGCTCGGCGAGATGCCGGAGCATCTCGGTCGTCGCGGCCTGCCAGCTCGTGCCCGCCACGAACTCGCCCCGCTGTTCGATGAGGACCGTCAGGTGGGTGGCCCCGTCCATGGGCAGCAGCCGGCACACCCAATGGATGAGCTCCAACACGCCGGTCACCCAGCGGTTCCCGCGTGAAGGGGGGAGGGCGTCCAACTCGATGCCGAGCACTCCCACGGGGGCATCGAGAACAGTCTGGACGACTGCGTCGATGGCCTTGGGGTCATGCTGCTCCATGGCGTGCCAGCCGGGCTTCAGCGGCGCGAGGGGGGCCGGCTCCGGGACGAGCAGGCCGACGAAGCGCCCTCGGGGGCCTGGCGTCGGTGTCGCCGCGTCATCGGGCATGGCGCCTCCTTCGTCGATGAGGAGTGTCCAGCGGGAGCTGGGCTTCAGCCTCTGGATCTGGTGCTCGGCGCTTCCTGGACGGACAGTCGAGTTAGGGACGCCTGGCATGGCCTGCCGGCGCGCGCGGGCGGCGGACGCTTGCGCGAGGGTACGGTTTGCCCGTTCGCGAAACCCCTTCCACCAGGTCACCCTGCGCACGGCCTCTTCGAGCGCCATCCGCGTCTCTGGGGCCTCGGCGCCGTGCTTTCTGGCGAGCACCTCCAGCTTCTCCAACTCCGCGTGGGTCCGCACGCCCTGCTGTAGGACGCGCTCGGCGCGGGCGCCGCCATCGGCACGAGCCTCCGGGAAGCCAAGGACGACGTCGCGTGCTTCTCGGGTCTGTCGTGCGTCCCGGCCATACCAGCAGGCGGCGAGCTCCAGATCGTGGAGCGACTTCGCGTAGGTGAGGGGCACGGGCCGGGCCGGGGCCCGTGGGGATGGCGGTGAGGAGCCGACACGGGAGTCCGTCCGCGTGCTCCCGTCGGGCGGGGAGCTCCGCTCATCGGTGCACGTCACCTCGGTGGCGAGCGAGAGCTCATCCCAGCCTCCAGGTACGAGGGTCGCCAGGGCCATCGCGAGCTGGAGCGCTTCGTCCGGCAAGGCGAGCCGCAACTTCTCCCCCGCGGCTCGCCGGGCCGCGAGCCTGGGGGCCAGTTCCTCGCGGAGCAGCGAGAGCTTCGACTCAAGTGAGCTCCCCATCCTCCCCGTGAGCACGGGTGGCGCTCCCCGCTCCTCGAGCGAATACTCCTTCCCGTTCTCCGTGGTCGTCAGACGAAGAATCCATCCGGGCGTCGAATCCATCATGCGGCTCCTCCTTGTCACGGTGGACTCTAGCAACAACGCTGCCAATCCCTCTCACACAGGGAGAACGGCGGCGTGAGGTTCGCCATCTAGCGAGCCCAGCTCGCCAATCAGCGAGTCAGGAATCCCTCTGCTGGGTCATGAACGCCCTGGACCGCGATTCGCCGGCAGAGGGATGCCCCGGGCCCGCTGAGGTTGAACCGGTCTGGCATTGGCGGTGCAGGGGGGACGAGGCGGCGCAAACGGGGAACGGTCCCAGCCTGACGACGGCTGGAGCCAGGGCGCGATATCTATTGATGCGGACCTGTGGGCTTCACTCCTGCCGGGGGGATGCGGATGACTGCTGAAAAGGGTTCCGAGACACGCGACGAGGCGGCCTCGGTGAAGGGCGCCGACCTGCACAAGTTGATCGATGATGTCGCGCGCGCGTCGGAGAAGGAGTTGGGGGCGCTCCGGGGGCAGGTCGAGTCCATGCAGCTCGCGCTTGAGGATCGGACGAGCGGAGCCCGCTCTTCCGAGAAGCAATTCCAGGCACGGCTCGACGAGATCGCGAAGGAGCTCTCCCTCGTGGCCCAAGGTGAGGTGTTCCGGACCACTCTGGAGGGGGCGGTGGCCAGCTTCCAGGCGGTGGCGCGGCAGGAGATTGAGGTTGAGCGTGAGGAGGCCCGCAAGAAGCTCCAACGGTCGCGCGAGGATCTTCAGGAGGAACTCGCGCGGGTGACCAGCCGGGTGGACAAGAGCCTCAAGGAGCTGCGCGAACAGGCGGATGACCTTCAGTTCACCGTGGAGGAGCGACGCAAGCTCGTCCGGGACTACAAGCCCGGAACCATCGAGGAACTGATCCAGCGCATTCGCGCACTGCGCGAGCAGGTCCAGGAGCTCGAGAACGAGCGCGCGGTCCTCAAGAAGGAGCGAGAGGATCTGAGCCTCCAACTGAAGCTGCTTCAGTCAAGCCAGGGCCACATTTCACAGGAAGAATTGGAGGCCCGGCGCAAGGCCTTGGATGAGCGGGCAGCCCAGTTCGAGAATGCCTACCAGGTCCAGGTCGAGCGAGACGCATTGCGGAAGCAGCTCGACGAGATGGAGCTGGTCCGCGGGGCATACGAGCGGAACCAGCAGGTCGTCCTCTCGGACGCGAAACTGCGCACCCAGAACGATGAGCTGATCAGGCAGCTTGAGCAACTCCGCCAGGAAAAGGATGACGTCCAGCTCAAGAATGGCCGGCTGGTGCAGACGATCAACCACAAGGACAAGCGGATCGCGGAGCTGGGCCGGACCGTGGATGAGCAAGTGAAATCCTTGATGGCGCTGGAAGCGGGACTCGCCGACAAGGGAACGCGCGTCCAGGAGCTCGAGGCCAGCATCGAGACCGAGCGCGAGCGCTTGCGCAATCAGTTGGCGAGCCTTCAGACGAAGAACGCGAAGCTGGATGAGAGGCAGCGGCGCCTGGACGAGGACGGGCAGAGAGCATTCGCGGCGCGGGTTACCGAGCGGGAACAGCTCACCGCTTGGCTGCAGAATCGCAAGCAAGACCTCGATCTCGTCGAGCAGAACACCGAGGAGACGGTCCGTAGGCGGGTGGCAGCGGAGAATGCCCAGCGGCTGTCACGGCTTGAACAGGATCTGGAGACCGCCAAGGGCCAAGTGGTTGGCCTGGAGCAGGCGAGGACGCTGCTCGAGTCCAGGCTTAGCGCCGCTACGACGGAGCGCGTGAGGTTCCTCGATGAGAAGGCGGGGCTGGAGGCACAGGCCGAACGGACGCGCCAGGAGGTGATGGCGCTCGAGAAGCGTGCACATGAAGCCGGGCGGCACCTCACGGAGTTGAAGCCCGAGCTGGCGGCGCTTGGCGCCAGGAAGGCCGCGCTGCAAGCGGAGAACGAGATCGCGGAGCGGGGCTTCTCGGAGAAGCGCCAGCGCGAGAAGGCGGAGCTCGACGCACTCATCGAGCGGCGCACGCGGCTTGAGGATCGGACGACCAACCTGGACGAGCGGCTCAAGCCCATCAAGAAGCACTGGGAGGCTCCCCTCCGGCGCGGGGCGTTGGAGGGACGCGAGGAGCTGGGCTGGCTGGATGACGTGGCGGGCCGCATCGAGCAGACCGGCTTCCAGTTTCCCCTCCGGCTCATGAAGGCCTTCCATACCTCGCTGAAGATCGCCTCGTGGGCGCCGCTGACCGCGCTCGCCGGGGTGAGCGGCACTGGCAAGTCGGAGCTCCCCCGGCTCTATGCCCACTACGGCGGGCTCCGGTTCCTGTCCGTGCCCGTCCAGCCGAACTGGGACAGCCCGCAGGACCTCTTCGGCTTCTTCAACTACATGGATGGCCGCTTCCGGGCCACGGACCTCGTGCGTGCGCTGTACCAGAGCCAGCAGCCGCCGGGCGAGGAGGGCTTCGCCGACGGACTGCTCCTCGTGCTGCTGGACGAGATGAACCGCGCCCGCTTCGAGCTGTACTTCAGCGAGCTGCTGAGCCGGCTCGAGTCCCGTCGCGGGGCGGGCTCGGATGACGAGCGAAGCATGCAGGTGGACCTTGGCGCGGGCGTGGAGCCCCTGCGGATCCGGCTCGGGGAGAACGTGCTCTTCGTCGGCACCATGAACGAGGACGAGAGCACCTACAGCCTCTCGGACATGGTGCTCGACCGCGGCAACGTGCTCTCCTTCCCGCGGCCCCGGCAACTGAGGCGCCGCGACTCCCTGCAGACGGTCACCCCACGTGCCCAGGTGCTGCGCCACGCCACCTGGAGTGGTTGGATCCGAGAGCCCGGAGCGCTCCCGGACAAGGCACGGGACGCCATCGGAGGCGCGCTGGAGCAGTTGAACAGCGCGCTCGCTCACGTGAACCGGGCCATCGGCCATCGCGTGCTCCAGGCCGTCGAGGGCTACGTGGCGAACTACCCGGGGGCGCTGGGTGACGAGCGGGTGTGGAAGACCGCCCTGGAAGATCAGCTCGCCCAGAAGATCATGCCGAAGCTTCGGGGCATCGAACTGGACAGCCAGGCGGGAGGCGAATGCCTCGATGTGATCTCCAGGGTTCTCGAGGTCCACGCTCCCGCCCTGCGGCGGGACTTCGAGCGGTCCAGGGCGCGCTCGCAGGGCGCGTTCATCTGGTCGAGCGCCACCTATCTGGAGGGGGAGGGCGAGGCGTGAGCCACGCCACCGCGTTGTCGTGCGCCACCTATCCCGAGCGGGATGAATTGGAGCGCCGCGCCTCCGAGGTGAGGAGGGGCGGGCAGGATGCGGCAGGGGCCCGATGGGCCACGCTCATCCTGGCCGAGCATCTGATTGCCGCCGCGGCCGAATTGGATGCGGTCACAGGGCTGCCGCTCTCCACTCCGCTCGCCGGGACACTCCGCCGCATCCGTGAAGCCGTCGGGAGTGGGCGCTGGCCGCTGCCGCGCGACGGATTCGCACGCTGTGTCGAGCTTGCGGTGGAGCCGCTGGAGCGGATCGTGGCCTTGCCCCGCTGGCGTCCCCAGAGGGTGCGTGTCCGCCTGCAGCCGGAGAAGGTCCGCGAGCAGGACGTGAAGTGCCTCACCTGGCTGGCGCGTCAGCCGGGGGTCACCCCGCACGAGAAGAGCGCGTCCGCCCGTCAGGTTCTGGGGGTCGTCCGCGAGCGCAACCACGACACCCCCGAGAATCGCCTCGTGCTCTGGGTCCTCATCGCGCTCGAGCGGCTCGTCCGGCAGCGGCTCGACGCGTGCCGCCAGGGAGAGTTCGACTCCCAGGCGACCGCCCTTCGTCAGGGATTGCAGCGGATGCGCCGGCTGGTCCTCCAGGAATTGGGGTCCTCGCCGATGGCGGGTGTAGCGCCGACGCTCCGCCCGGAGCCCAACAACGTGTTGCTCGGGGATCCGGACTACTCGCGTGCATGGCGAGCTTTTCGTTGGCTTGGCGCACGGGACACGCTCACCGCGCAGGCCTGGGCGCGAGCGGATCTGCTGCTCACGGCCGCGCTGGGCGCCACCGTGCTCGCGACCCTGGCCGGACGTAGGGATGCCGTCCTCGAGAACGGGCCCGCGCGGATCGAACTGGAGGGGCGGGCTGGCGCGGACTTCGGGCTGAGCATTCCGAGCACGCCGCTGGTGGCTGCTTCCTCAGTGGAGCGGGTGGGACTCTTCGTGTTCCAAGCTCTCGACCCGTCTGGCTGGTGCGTCGAGCAGCGCCTGCTGACTGGGGCTCCCGTCCTGACCCAGGTCGAGGCCCGGACCTTCCTTCTCTCCGCCACCCTCGACGAGACCGGAGCGCTGCTCCCTGGACGGGGAGCCCCCGCGCACGTCCATCTCCAGACCGATGGGGGAGAGGAGTCGCTGGGCTTCCTCGCGGACGCCGAAGGATTTCGGGACGTCGCCCAGGCGCTGGTGGAGCGGTGGCTGGGGCCCGAGCCGGAGGAGGCCGCGTTTCTCCTGTTGCCGGAGGAGGGCCCGGCGGAGGGAACGAGGGGCCGGTGCGTGGGGTGGGACCTCTCCACGCCCAGGCTTCGCGTCGCGTCCTCCCTGGAGGACTCCGCGCGGAGAGACCTACCGCTCCTGGGCCGCGCGACTCCAGAGGGCAGATGGTTCGTGGGACGAGAGGGGCTGTCCCTGCTGGGGAGCACCCCGAGCCTCGGTGTTTCCGAGGTGCTCGCCCGCTTCACTGGCGCTGGAACCGCTCCCGACCTGTTCGAGGAGGGCAGGAAGATGATGTCCGCCCTCTTCCGCATGGCCCTCGAGGCCGGAGCCGGTCCCTCGGCGGGGGGCTCGCTTGCGCTGGCCGTTCCGGACGGGACGGATGAGCTGGGCGCGAGCCTGCTGCGCGAGGCGCTTCCCGCACGCCAGTCGGATGCGCTCTTCGTGCCCTCCTCGGTCGCGGCGGCGCTCGAGTGGCGGCGCCGGCAGGGCGCTCCGGTCACTCCGGGCCCGCGGCCGGTGCTCGTCCTGAGCACCCAGGCTCCCGGCCTCACTGTGTCGTACCTAGAACTGCTGCGCGACGAGGAATGCGCGGCGGGAGACCCCTTCGTCTGGCGGCGCTCGCTTCCGCTTACTCCCGTGGCGGAGGCGTCCGCAGCGTCCGTTTCGGCCTGGTCGTTGGCCGTGGCCCGAGAGGCGGTCGAGCGTGCCTCGGCGCAGGCACTGGAGGAGCCCCTTCTCCAGCAGGCCGCCACGCGCCTGGCCTCGGGAGGACTGCTGGCGGAGCTCGTGGACAACGCGGCGGCGCGGCCGGTGCTCATCCCGCTTCAGGAAGACGGAAGCCGATGGCTGCGAGTCGAGCGCCACCATGTGGAGCCCGCCGCGGCCGGTGCCGGATGGTTGGCGGCCTTCCGGAGCTGGCTGAACGCGATGGAGCTCAGCGGTGGAGCGGCGCGTCTCCGTGCCCAGGTGAATGGCCGGCCCCTCATGGTTCTCCTCGCGGGGGAACCCTTCGGACAGTCCTTCCTCGAGGAAGGGATCCGCTCCGAGCTGGAGCGCTGCTTCGGCCCGAGCCAGCTCGAGATCCTCGAGGGTGGGGCGGAGGCCCTCGCGCGGGGGGCCCAGGAAGCGCTGCTGCGTCGTGGCCGCAGTGAGCCCACCTGGAGCGACACGCTTCCTCCCCTCCGGTTGGAGATCCGCACCGAGCGCGGGCCCCAGTGGCTCGAACTGCTGGATGGAGCCCGCGCGGTCCGGCCGGGCGAGCGCGTCCAGCGGTCCATTGCCCAGGTGCTCGTGCTTCCACGGAACGAGCGCCGCATCGCCTTCCCGCTCTCGCGGGAGCGAAGCGCGGACAAGGCTACCGCGGGATTCATCGCCACCCTCGAGCACGAGTGCTTCCCGTTGATGCAGGACGTGAAGGTCCGGCTGGAGGTGGACTTCCACTACGCGGAGGATTCCTTCCGCGTCCATGTCCTCCCGCTCCAGCCCGCACCCTTCACCGCGCTCGAGTTCCGCTGGGAGCCAGGCGCGCCCGATGCCCGGGGAGAAATCCATAACGAGCCGCCGGCGGCCCCGGAGGGATTTCGGTGGGATGAGCCCACTTCCGATCCGAAGCTGCTCATCCAGGGCGCGCGCGACCTGCGCAAACGGAGCAGCGAGGTCTTCCGGGGGAATGTGATTGTCGACGTGAAGAACCACGAAAAGAAGAAGACGTTCGTGGAGTCGGTGAGGAGTCTAGTTCGTGAGTGCTCGGCGGAGGCGCTGGGCATCAAGGAGCTGTGGCCCAGCGCGCGCATTCCGGGACCGCCTGCGCACGTCCGCTCCGCCCTGGATGAGTTGCTGCCCTTGCTCCTGGAGTTCGCGGGGCTGCCGGAGGAAACCTCGCGCGGCGTCCGGAAGAGCCCGCCATTGACGAAGCCCTCGCTCTGGACGAATCCGCTCGTCCAGGGGGAACTGGACAAGCTCCGCCTCTCGGCGCTCTCGGCGCTCTCGGCGCTTCGTGGGGATGCACCCACTTCATTGCTCCCCAGCCTTCTGGAGCGCGCACGCCAGGAGCCTGGCTCCCAGCTTCTCCTGGAGGCCATCGGCCGGCAGCTCACCTCGGGAGACAGGCTCGCCGTCTCCGAGGCGCTGCACTGGCTCGTGGAGCAGCTAGCGCCGCGTGAGGGGGCACGGCCCCAGGCGCTCAAGCTGCCGCTCTGGGCCCTCTCCACGGGCTTCTGGTCGATGCCTTCGGCGGTGCAGGAGTTGTCCGCGCAAGGTGTCTCGCGCCTGGCGGAGGACTGCGAGGAGCTGTTGAGCCGGATCGCCACGGAATGGCACGCCGAGCGCGTGGGTCCGGACCTCTGCGCGGAGGCGCTGGCCGTACTGCTGGGACTCTTGCGGTTGCGTCCTGGCGTGAAGGAGCCGCGGCTGGTCGCTGGGACCTTGGAGGCCACGCGCCTGGCGGTAATTGCCGAAAGGGCTGCCGCGGCGCTCGAGCACGCGGGGAAGCCGATGCGGCCACGGCTGAAGCTGGGAGAAGGCGAGACGCTCACCGAGGTGGTGTGCAGCGCGCTTCGTGGACAACGGCTTGCACTCGTCAGGGCCCTGGAGGATTGAGCATGAGCACCCATCGGAACTTCCTGTACTGGAACATCGGCTTTACCCGCGCGTGGCCCGTCCGGTGTCCAGCGAGTGCGCTTCCGGAAGCGGGCCAGGGCAGGTTTCACCGCTGGGGCCAAGTCTCCGATGGGCCCCAGCTCACCTTCCAGGTGGAAGGGAAGGGGGTGCCGCTCTCGTTCCCGAACCCCGCCTTGGCGCGCGAAGTGAGGCAGGCTCTCGGGCAGGCCAGTCCCCCCGTCGCCTTCCGCATCCGGCTCGAGCAGGACGCGGAGCGGAGCGACCGGTGGGCCGGTGAACTGGAGCTGGTCCAGACCTCCCTCCAGGCCTCCATCGAGGGCTCCGTGGGCATCGTCTTCCCGGAGGCGCTGTGGCCAGGCGTGTCGGAACCGGAGCGCCAGCATCGTCTGGCGGGCATCCGGGCTGCGCTGACCTTCGAGTGTGGTGGCAGGCCCGTCCTGGTGGTGGAGGCCCCCCTGCTGTCCATCGAGCCTGCGTCAGGTGCGCCGCGGCTGGATCTCATCCTCGATGACCGGCGCCGCCTGCGTGCGCGCATCGAAGGGGTCCCCGGGCAGCAGTGCCTTGTCGTGGAGAGCATCCAGGACCCCAAGGGGACCGCCGAGCTAAGGACCGGGCGGTTGATATCGCTACAGCGTGAGCCGGTGTTCACCTTCTCCGAGTCAGCTGCTCCGCGCACGGACCTGACCACGCTCGTGCCCCCGACGCAGGAGCTCCTGCGGGCATGGCTGCAGTACGAAGGCCTCGAGCGCGAGCGCGACCAGGTGCTTTTCGATCGCCGCCATGCGCACCCGCTCGAGTTCAACGAGATGGAGGCCTCGGACTCGCAGGGTTTCGATGTGGCGATCGTCAACGCAACGGATGTCGAGCAGTGGCTCGGCGACGGCATGCGCCTTGGCGGCAGGCTCAACATCGCCGTCCAGGTCTCGGCCATGGCGGGGAATGAATCGCCGAGGCCAGCGCTTCTCGAGCGCTTCATCGAACGCAAGGAGGAGGGGCGCCTCCTCGCGCGTCTGAGCTTCGAGTCGGATGCGGATCGTCCACCGGGTATCGGCCGTATCCTGGCCCGCGAGAACAAGGGATCCGCGGCTGCCCGCAAGCGCCGTGCGAAGGTCCTTGCCCGCCTCCAGACGGGAAGGTTCGCCAATCCCCGGCTCCTGGAGTACCTGCTGGACCCATCCAGGGTCCAGCGCGTCACCGCGAAGCTGGAGACCTTCCTCCGTCAGAGCGGCAAGAAGTCGCTGGAGCCGAAGCAGGTCGAGGCGATCGCGAAGGCCACCCGGCTGCCCGATGTGTTGTTGATCCAGGGGCCACCGGGCACCGGCAAGACAGAGGTGCTGGTGGAGATCGTCCATCACCTTCGGGCCCGCTACGGAGGGCGGCGGGAAGAGGCCTCGGGGCCCTTCCGGATCCTGATCGCCGGGGCGCACAACGAGGCCGTGAAGAACGCGTTCAGCCGCCTGGAGGGCATGGTGATCCGGGTGCTGACGGCGGAGCGGCAGGAGCAGGACTCGTTGAAGGAGAAGAGCGCGCTGAGGGGCCAGGAGATCGCGCGGAAGGCCCGGGCGCGAATCGAGGGCAGTGACACCTTCCAGCGCATTCGCGCACAGGGAGATCTGCGGGAAAAGCTCCTCATGGCTCGGCGAGCGCTCTTGGATGCTGGGATGGAGGAGGCAAGGCCCCGATTCGAGGAGTTGATGGATGCCGCACTCGAGCGTCATCTGACGGTGTCCCATCAACGGGAGATCCAGACGTTGTCGCGGCGTCTGGACGCGCTCCGAGACTCGGAGGGCTCCACGCCGATGCAGGTGGCAGGTGGCGCCGGGGTCGCTGCCGCGCTCCAGCGGTTGTTCGAGGGGCCGATTCCAGCGCCGGGCGAGGACCCGGCGCCCCTGCTCCCGCTGCTGTCGGCGCTTGATGCGGCACGGGACGCCGCAGTGAGCGGGCAGGAGCGCCTGCCCGAGGAGCTCCTGGTTCAGGCCGATGCCTGGCTCGCGCTGCGGCCCCGCATCGAGCAGGTGGTGAGGGAGGGCTGTGGTTGGAGCGCGTCGCTGCACCTGCGCGTGGCCAGACTGCTCCAGGAGACGGCCGTGCCTCCCGAGTCGCTCCCGCCGGCGGAGGGTCCACCCACGGTGCACGCGGAGGCGTTGCGCTCCGTCGAGCGCGATTGTCTCGCCTGGTGTGATGAGGCGCTCCGGCTGGTGGCCGCGCAACTCGAGCAATTGACCCGGACCGACGAGGTCGTGCTCGACCAGTGGATTCGCGCCCTGAGCGATGAGCCGGGTCTGTTCCACGAGCTCCAGTCCAACCACGCGCCGATCTCCGCCGCGACCTGCCAGATCGCCGCGGATACGACGGGCGAGGAGGATGACTTCTTCGATGTCGTCATCGTGGATGAGGCCGCGCGCGCCGGAATCGACGTGCTGATTCCCATGGCGTTGGGCCGTCATGTCATCCTCGTGGGAGATCACCGGCAGCTTCCTCCGCACGTCGAGGAGCAGCTCTGGCGGGGACTCGATGGCGAGCTCCAATCGAGTGTCGACATGAAGTCGTCCCTATTTGCCTGGCTGCATGAGCGGCTTCCCGGGGAGAATTTCGTCGCGCTCGACAAGCAGTTCCGTATGCACGAGGACATCGGGCGTCTGGTGTCGATGGCCTTCTATGAGCCCGAGGTCGAGCTCCGGCATTACTGGGAGGGAGCGTTGGCCGAGCAGCGCAAGCTGACGCTCGGGCTCTTCGACAACCGGCCTGTCATGTGGGTGGACACGAGGGACCGGCCTGGCAAGGACGAGGACTGCCTTGAATTCAACGCGTACGAAGAGGACGTCATCTTCAAGCTCCTGGAGGCCATTCCCCGGGAGCGGCTCGACGCCCTGCGTGCGAAACACGGGGCGCCACCCATCGCTGTGCTTGCGTTCTACACGCAGCAGCGACAGCGCTTCGAGGATCGCCTCGCGAGGCTGCCTTCGTGGCTGAGAGAGGCCGTCGACCTCATCACTGTCCACAGTGCCCAGGGGCGTGAGTTCCCCCTGGTCATCATCGCGACCACGCGGAGCACGCGGCAGATGAAGATCGGGTTCCTCCGGGACGAGAGCTCGGCGAACGTGGCGATCTCACGCGCTCAATCCCAGGTCATCATCGTCGGAGACTCGGAGACTCTCGCGGCGGAGCAGCGTGGGCGCGTGAACGCGCCATGGCGCAAGGTCTTTGGCCTGATCGCGGACGCGGGCGCCAAGCAGTCCTCCAGGCCCATCATCCCTGCTTCGGAGGTGCTCGCATGGATCCGCTGAGCCAGTACCAGACCCGCCGCGTCTGGATCGAACTGCCCTCCCGTTGGCTCCGTGTCGTGGCACGGTTCGCGCGACCCCGGTCGCTCGATCGCCTCGAATCGGCAGTCCTCCAACTCGTGGGACTGAGGGAACGGACCGAGGCGGAGCTGGCTGAAATCCTCGGAGACGTGTCCGTGGACATGGTGGCTTCGGCCCTTCGAGGCCTCCAGGCGATGGGGCGGGTGCACGAGCAGGGGGGGCCAATCTCCCGCTGGCTGGCTCCTCCGGAGGCGAACGACGGGCTGGATGATCCGCAGGTGGGCTGGGTGGCCTTGTCTCCCCACCGGGAGGACGTAATTCCGGAGCTCGTTCTCGGCGACGTGGCCCGGTTGCCACAACGACAGGCCGGGGGGCATCCGGAGCTGTCGCTGGAGGAACACGTGCGGCCCGAGCTGCCCGAGCGCCTGCCCGAATTGATACGGCGAGCCGTCCGCATGGGCATGTCGGCGGTCGTGACCTCTTCGCACCGCGAGGGGGGCGCCGTGACGGACTCGGAGCGTGAGCCGCGAGTGACCGCGCTGCGTATGGATTGGGATGCGAAGAGTGGAAAGTCAGTTCCCGTGGAGCGGGTGAAGGCCTGCTGGGCGCTGCTTGAGGTCGTTCCAGGTCTGACAGGCCGTGCCACGCTCGTCTTCCACGAACCCCAGTGGGTCCCGACGCTCGAGAGCAAGCGTCCTGTTTCCTCGCAGCTGGAGACGTGGATTCGTCAGTCCCTGCCGGGCACCTGGCAGCGGATCGAGGTGCTCCAGCGCGAAGTGCGGGTCGACCACTCGATCGTGCTCCAACTCGCGAAGCTCAAGGACATGGCCGCGCTCGAGGCGCTCATCGAGCGGCACCGCGCGGGCTGGAGGGAAAAGCTCCCGCACACCGGGGATTTCTTCCAGGGGTGGGGGGAACCGGAGCTGGCGGAGTCGCTGCGAGACGCGCATCGCTGGTTCCTCTTGTGGAAGCAGAACCCCACGTTCATGCGCCAGTCCGTCGACGCTTTCGGTCACGCCGTCGAGCGGCTGGCGCGGTTCCTGGCGGACCAGTCGTTGCCCGCGCTGAAGCGCTGGGCGCAGCGGTGGCGGGCCTCGAAGGAGGAGTCTCGGGCCGAGCAGCAGGAGAAATGGTCGAGCAAGTCCGCCTATGTGGGGGCACTCTCCCACGTGGGGCTCGTGGATGCGCTGAGGCCCTCGCAACCGTATCTGCTCAGTGCTCTGAAGAACCTGAAGGCCCTCCCGGAGGTGCTTGGCAGGCCGCAGGGCGCCGGCGGTTCAATTTCCCTCTGGTTGCTGCCCCTGTTCCTCGGAGAGTCCTCCGAGCGAAACGCCTTGGCGGCACTGCTTGGCCGCAGCATCACCCGTGAGCCCACGGCGCTCACGGTCCTGGATGAGTTGCGCCAACTGCGCAACGACGCCGCGCACTCGAAGCATCAGATCGACATGCGTCCGGACCGGGCGGACGAGTTCCTCGCGCGGCTGCTGTGGGCGCTGGGCGCGGGGCTGGACGGATAGGCACCACGCGTTCGCCGAGCCATTCCACTGTGCGGGGACGGCCCCGCGTGAGCTTGGCTCGCAAGCCCGGTCGAAGGCCGTGTGCCTGCGGGACTCCAGAAACGGGTCAGCCCCGTAGGCACCCTGTGTTTCCAGGGTACCTACGGGGCTGCTCCAGTGTCCCCGACGGGATTCGAACCCGTGTTACCGGAGCGGGTGCAGGCCGCATCCGTGCAACCGGGCACCCGTGTGTACGAAGGCCTCACTCCGGAAGGATTCGCCACCGGTTGCACCAGTGCGCTCGAAGGTCTCGCGTCCGGCCAGCAGCCCAAAGGGGCTGCGCCCAGACGCTCAAAGTCGGTAGTACGCTGATACCGCCTGAAGGATCGCGGTAAGTGACAAGAGAAGTTCCTGACCCAGCGCGCCCAAGTGGGAACTACAGGTGGGGAGTCATGGCAAGCATGTTCGAGGCGATGGCACGGCACCGGCCCGAGTGGCTGGCCCAAGGTATCCTCATGAGGGCTGTGGAGACGGAACCCGCTGTCCGAGCTTTGATGATCGAGCAACTGAGAGAGAACCTCCCTTGCGAGGAGGTTCCCGGTGTCACAGAGGAGGAGGTTACGGAGGGTGGGTGGCGCGCCGACGTTTGCGTGGCCTGGAAAAAGCGAACGGCGCGCCTTGAGTTGAAGTTGCTGGCTGGCTTTACCAGACGCCAGGAGGAGGCGCTCAAGCGTCGAGAGGTCGACCTGCTTGTCCTGCCGAGCAAAGAAGGGGTCAAGTCCCGAATCGTGTGTAGTTGGTTCGGAGGGGGTTTGGGGGAGGAATGCTCCTTGGTGGGGTCAAGCAGCGGCAGTGTCTGGGGTTGAGGTGAGCAGGGACATGTCGAGGTAGCGGCGGTCGTCCCAGACGCCGGTGACTTCGAGGGCAACGGCGGTGATGAGGCGCAGGGCGCTGGCCCTGTCCGGGAAGGCGCCCACGGAGCGGATGCGGCGCTTCACCTCGCCGTGCAGACGCTCCAGGCCGTTGGTGCTGCGAAGCCGCTTCCAGTGGGCCTTGGGGAAGGAGAAGAAGCAGGTGGCGGCGGCGAAGCCTTCGCTCAGGCACTCCATGGCCTCGGGCACCTGTCGCCCCAGTCCGTCTTGGAGGGCCTCCAGCCGCTTCCTGGCGTCTTGGAGAGAGGCTGCCTCGAAAATGGCCGAGGTCTGCTTGCCGAGCCGACTGCGCAGCCGCCAGGGGGCTTTGGCGAGGACGTTTCGAGTCAGATGCACCGTGCAGCGCTGGAGTCGGGCCTCCGGCAGCGCCTGCCGGGCCGCGGCGGCCAGGCCCGCATGCCCGTCGGCGATGACGAGCCGCACGCCCGTCAGTCCTCGCTCGAGCAGTTGGCGCAGCAGCTCCAGCCAGGAGTCTTGCGACTCGCTGCCACCCAGCGTCACGGCCAGCAGATGCCGGTGCCCATCCTCTCCCACGCCGTAGGCCACCAGGGCCGAGACGTTCTGCACCGTGCGCGCCCACCTGGCGTCCAGGAAGGTGGCATCCAGGTAGAGGTAGGGGAAGGCCTGGGTGAGGGGCTGGGTGCGAAGGCCCTCCACCTTCTCTTCCAGGGACTTCGTCACCCGACTCACCGTCGAGCGCGAAACCTCCTCGCCCATGAGCGCCCGCGTCACCTTGCCCATCTTCCTCGTGGAGACGCCCTGCACGTACGCGCTGGTAATCGCCTCGTCGAGTTCCTCGCTCCGACGCCTGTAGCGGCCCAGCACGGCCTGCGCCGAGCCGCCAGCCCGGGTCCGGGGCACCGCCACCTCCAGGTGGCCCATGGACGTCAGCAGGCCGCGCAGGTAGCTGCCGTTGCGTTGGTCCTTACGCCCCGCCACCTGCTGCCAGCGCCCGGCGCCCACCAGGCCCCGAATCTCCTCCTCCAGCAGCATCTCCAGCGTCATGCGGATGGCTCCCAGGAACAGGCCTCGCACGTCGGTGCGCACCTCCTCGTGCGAGGGCGCGGAAAACTCGGTATCGTCCACGGCAGGGAACTCCTCGGCCTCCTCGCCAAAGGAGGACCGTCTCGGTTTGGTTTCACCGAGGAGCTTCCCTCTTTCCCGCTCGTCCCTCCCTACCGTTTACACACTTATAGGGACACAACCCAAAGAAGGTCGCGAACTGCCGGATGGTCTACCCGTTCTTACCTGGGGGGAGCTCGCAGACGCGGCATTGGATCCTTGTCTGAAGCAACTACTGGCTGAAGTGAGCGCCAATTCCACTTGGAGACTCGAGGAGATCTCTGGGGCTGAATTGGAACAAGACCTCAACAGCTTCGTCGGGAAGCTAGAGGAGCGTCGCTGGGGCCTGATGTATCGTTTCCTCAGCACCGTTCATCAGCACCTGAACGAGGAGGCTCCCACGGAGTACCGTGCCAGTGATGGATCGGTGAGCGTCAAGGTAGTTGTCGCGTGAGAGGATTCAGCCGGTGCGCTTCGCCTCCTGCACAGCCGGGGTGAGGTTCGGAGAAGGGCCGAGGCGGACGGGGCCCGCCGGCGTCCAGTTGCGCGTGT
>NZ_JAKCFI010000027.1 GCF_021412625.1 Myxococcus stipitatus
GGCGCGGCGGGGCGGGTGCCCGCGACGCCCTGGCCGGGCGCGGGCGTGGCGCCTGGAGCGACGGGACGCGCCGCCGTGGGGCTCGGCGCGGACGCGGGGCGCGCCGCGGCTTCGGGGGGCGGGGCGGCCCTGGCGGAGGCACCGGACTGGGGCACGGCGGCAAAGGACACCGCCTCCAGCTCCTTCAGGAGGAAGGTGAGCCGCAGCAGATGGTCGGCGTCCTGCGGGAAGTCGGTGAGCAGCTGCGCGATGGAGCGGACGCCGTCGATGACGGTGAGCGCGCGCACCTCGTGTGGCGTGAGGCGCAGGTCGCTGGCGGGGACGATGCCGCCCGACTTCATGATGGGGAGCTGGAGCACGGGCGTCAGCCGCCGGCGGATGTCCGCCGAGGGCATGCGACGCACGCTGTCGCTCAGCACGGCCCAGCGGTTGCCGAGCGGCATCGCCTTGTTGCCCGGCAGCTCGCGTGGCTCGAAGGTGAAGGCGCCGGTCTCCGCGCGCAGGCCCTTGAACAGGATGGTGGTGGCGCGCTGCCCCAGGACGCTGAAGGCCGTCGCGGGCTGCAGCAACCCCAGGCCGAAGAGCGTCGCGAGCAGGTCGCCGCCGAAGCGCTCCCTCGCGGCCTCGGCCTGCTGGAGCTGGTCCGGCATGAGCAGGCGCGCGCCCATCAGCGACGTGCCGAGCGCGTCCTCCGCGTGCGTCGAGTCGACGAACTCCGGGTTGCCCTTGCGGAAGTGGATCAGCGTGGTGCGGTCGGTCTGCGTGAGGGTGAGCAGGCCGGTCAGCTCGGCGGCGGCGATGCGGCCGTAGAGCTGGATGGGCGAGGTCTGATCGAGCTGGCCTTGCGGCGGAACGTCATGGGCCGCGTCGGCGGTCGTGGGCGGCGCGCCCGCCACGGCCGGAGCCGACGCGGGAGCCGCGCCCGCGACGGGCGCACCCGGGGGCCTGCCTTGCGTGGGAGCCGCGCCGGGGGCCACGCCGGCGACGGGGGCGCCTGGGGGCCGGCCCGGCGCGGGAGCCACGCCGGCGACGGGCGGATATCCCGGCGCGGGGGGCACGCCGGAGCCGGGTGGATATCCCGGCGCGGGAGCCACGCCGGCGACGGGCGCATGTCCTTGCGCGGAAGGCGCGGCCCCGACGGTGCCGGGCCGCGCGACCGCACCGGGCACACCGGGCCCCGTGGCGGGGACTCCAGGGCGAGGCGCTTGCGAGGCGTTCGCGGGGGCGGTGGGCCGCGCGACGGGTCCTCCTGGTGGAGCGACTCCTGGGCCCGGACCTCTTGCCACGCCGGGGCCCGCGACTGGCGCTACACGCGCACCGGGACCCGCCATGGGCGCGGCGCCGGGACGCGCACCCGGACCCGCCATGGGCGCTGCGCCGGGACCCGCCATGGGGACACCCGGGCCCGCCGTGGGCGCTGCGCCGGGACCCGCCATGGGCGCTGCGCCGGGACGCGCACCCGGACCCGCCATGGGCGCTGCGCCAGGGCCCGCCATGGGGACTCCCGGGCCAGCCATGGGGACGCCTGGGCCCGCCATGGGCGCTGCGCCGGGACCCGCCATGGGGACACCCGGCCCCGCCATGGGCGCTGCGCCGGGGACGCGAGGGCCGGCGACGGGCGCCATGGGGATGCCAGCCTGGGGCGTGTGCGGGTCGGGCCCGAGCGCGATGGCTCCCGATGAAGGGGCCGCCGCCTGCTGCAAGAGGGCCGCTGGCGCGCCGTCTCCCCACAGCTCGCGGGGGAACGAGTCCCGTGCATCCGGGAATCGCCAGGGAAAGGCGAAGTTGAGCCCATCCTCGGAGAGCTGGATCTTCCCTCGGATGGAACCGCTGTCGAGCAGCAGCTCGATGGTCTGCAACGTGAGGGGGCCCCACATGGTGCCCCGGTCATTGCGGACCCAGTACTGACGGACGTCTCCCTCCGCCATGCGCGGCTCTGCTCCGTTCCAATTGCGAGAAGACAGCACCCTACCGCTGTCCCACGGCGACTCAAAGAGGACGCCGGGGTGTCGGACCCGTACCCGGGGTCAGGGCGTGGCGCCATCCAGCGCGGCCAGCCCGAGCGACGCGAGGCACTCCGCGTCCGCCTTCTGCTCCACCGGCGGGTCGAAGCAGGCCACCTCGCTGTCGAACACCTTGCACACTCCGGCCGGAGTGGAGGCGCACCCGGACTTGGAGAAGGCGGTGGTGCAGGCATAGCCGCACACGGGCCCGGACTCGCCGTTGCGGCACTCGGGCGCGGGGAGCGCCCGCTTCCAGGCGCACAACGCGGCTGGGGAAGGGTCGAAGCAGGTGAGGCGCCCGTTGGCCGCCTTGCAGACGCCCATGGGGGTCTTGCTGCACCGCACGCCCTCGGAGGTGTTCTGGCAGTTGTAGCCGCACGCCAGCTCCAGCGAATTGGTGCGGCAGTCCGCGCGCGGCGTCTCCTTGCCATAGACGGCGAAGACGACGGCGGGCGGGTCGAAGCACTGCACCTCTCCCGCGAGCGCGCGGCACACCCCCGCCGGGGACTTCGCGCACTTCACCCTGCCGGGCTGCGTCACGCAGTTGTAGCCACACGCGACCACCCCATCGATGGCCTTGCATTGGACCTCCGGGAGCGCGTCGCCGTAGGCCTTCACCACGTATGCGGGCGGGTCGAAGCACACGGCTTGACCGTCCACGACCTGGCAGCGGCCCTGGGGCGTCTTCGCGCACTGGGCCCGGTTCGAGTCCGTCTTGCACCCGTAGCCGCACGCGGTCTGGCTGTTGAAGGAGCGGCAGGAGGGGGTGGACGGGTCCTGGGGGGAGGGAGGGGCCGAGGCCAGCGTGAGCGCCAGCACGGTGACGAGGGAGGCGAGCATGGAGTCCTCGGGGGCAGGGGGGCGTTCGACATTGAGGCCCAAGGTGGGCGGTGACGCAAGAAGCAGGCGGGCGCGACGGGGCCGCCGGAGCGTGGTACCCAGGCGCCGCTCGCAGGCGAGGGAACTCCGGTGGACCTTCTGGCGGTGGATGTCGGCGCGCTGCAACTCGGGATGTTGTGCGTGGCCGCGCTGGCCGCGGGGCTGGTGGATGCCATCGCGGGAGGCGGTGGGCTCATCACCCTCCCGGCGCTGCTCGCGGTGGGGCTGCCGCCGCACCTGGCGTTGGGGACCAACAAGGGTCAGTCCGTCTTCGGCTCGTTCGCCGCGCTGGCGCGCTTCTCCCGCGCGGGGCTGGTGGACGGGAAGCTGGCGCGGGTGACGTTCCCCTTCGGCCTGGGGGGCGCCTTCGCCGGGGCGGGGTTGGTGCTGCTGGTGAAGCCGGAGGTGCTCAAGCCGCTGGTGCTGGTGCTGCTCATCGCGGTGGCGGTGTTCCTCGCCTTCAGGAAGCCCACCGCGCCCGCGGAGCGCGCGGAGCCGTCGCCGCGGCCGCGCGCGCAGGCCATCGGGGCGCTCATCGCGCTCGTCGTCGGCACCTACGACGGCTTCTTCGGCCCGGGCACCGGCACCTTCCTCATCGTCGGGTTCTCGTCGCTGCTGGGGCACGGCCTGGCGCGGGCCTCCGCGGACGCGAAGGTGGTGAACTTCGCCTCCAACCTGGCGTCGGTGTCGCTGTTCGCGCTCAAGGGCGTGGTGCTGTGGAAGGTGGCGCTGCCCATGGCCGCCGCGCAGTTCACCGGCGCGTGGCTGGGCGCGCACCTGGCCGTGAAGGGCGGGGACCGGCTGGTGCGCAAGGTGGTCCTCGCCGTGGTGCTGGCGCTGGCGCTGAAGCTGGGGCGCGACCTGGTGATGGGCTGAGCGCGTGGCGCGCCCTCAGCCGATGTGCACCAGGAGCGCGTCCCCGCGCCGGGCCACCTGGGACATGAACTTCTGGAGCTCGTCGAAGTAGGAGAGCATCTCCTCGAGCGGATCCATGTCGTCGGGCGGCTCCTCCCAGGTGCCGGGATAGATGTCCTGGGACTGCATGGCCGCGGGGTCGTAGCGGCGGCGCAGCGTGTCCTCGGAGACCTGCTGGAGCGCGGTCGCGAGCGCCTTCACCTGCGTGGCGGGGAAGACGCGCGCGGTGCCCTCGTCGGAGGGGATGTCACCGACCTCGTCCCCACCGCGCACGAGGAAGTCGAGCGGCGGCTTGCCCTCCCACGCGGTGCCGGTGAGCAGGTACTGGAGGCCGTGCCAGGCCTCGCCGATGTCCAGCTCCAGGAACGCCGCGCCCTTCGGGTCTCCGAAGTCCTCTTCGTCGTCGAGGAACGCCTCCAGGCGCTCGGGGGCCTGGAGCAGGGCGGCGCGCTGGGCCTCCGTGGCGCCGCGCAGGGTGCAGAGCATCTCCATCTGGGGGAACCTCGGGAACGACCGGGAACGGGTGGAACCGTGAGCGGCGATGGACCCTACCAGCCCTCGCCGACACCGCGGAATTTCGATGCGGGGACCGTCCGCCGCCGTCCACTCCAGGAGCGGGGCCGTGGGGCACCCGCCTGCATCGGGCGGGGCTCGTTCGGGCAGGACCTTCGCGACGTCGAGTCCTCCAGGGGGAGGACGGCGAGTGCGCCGAGCGTCGCGGCAACGTCCCCGGGGAACGGGAGGCCCTCTCTCCGCGCGACGGCGTCCGCTGGGCGGCGGTGTTTTTGATATCGGATTACATTCGCAGGACGGGGACCGCCAGGGAACGATGGATTGCCTTCGTGGGGGTGGCGCTGTCGCCGTCGCGGAAGGGTGCTCCTCGAGTTGTCGATAAGTGAGGTATTTCTGCTTGTTCTTGGTTGATAGGCTTTCCTGTCGGGACGACGACAGGGAGGCTCATCGATGCGGGACATGACGCGGTGGCGACGTGCAGGGGGCCTGGGCTTGATGCTGGGAGGGCTCTGGCTGGGCCCGTCCGCATGGGCGCGGGTGCCGGAGGGCTACACGCTCCAGCTCCAGGCGCGCACCAACATGCTGGGCAACGCATCGGGTGCGTACAACGTGGAGCCGGGCAATCTGCTCCCTGGCAGTCACCGGATGCCCCTCACGAAGGATGGGCAGGTGGCGTTCCGCCTGTCGATTACACCCGAGGGGCCCAACGCCATCTGGTGGGGGCGTGGTGGCGCGGGTCGACGCATCTACCAGTTGCCCCAGCTGGGCGAAGACGCGCGCGCGGACGACCCGGGGCTCAACTCCCGCGAGGACCTCGCGTTCGCCGTGACGGAGGCGACGCAGGCCGCGGACAACGGCGTCTACCTCCTGAACGCGCGGACGCCGGAGGAGGTGCGCGTCGTCCGCGAGCCGACGGGCGCGTCCAACTGGGAGAGCCTGACGCTCAACGAGGCGGGACAGCTCGGCTTCCGCGCCAGCTTCAACTTCGTGGGCAAGGCCTACGTGGTGCTGACGCCCCAGGAGAAGGGCTGGGCTGTGGCGTACCTGGCGAAGGAGAAGTCGCTCGATGGGGTGAGCCCCTACGAGTACCTCTACTCGCCCACGATGAACGACCTGGGGGAGATGGCGGGCGTGGCCGACCTCGCGCCGTCCTCGGGGGAGTGGTTCCAGGAGCTGCGTGTCTTCAACCTGGATGGCACGTCGCGGCTCGTCGCGCAGACGCGGGGCCGTGAGCCCTCTTCGCCGTTCTTCCGGTTCGCCTCGGTGGCGCCCGCGCTCAACAACCGGGGGCAGGTCGCGTTCATCGCCTGGGACAAGCTGGCGGATGGGCGCACCCCCGTGGGCGTGTACCTGTGGGATGGGGTCACGTTGAAGAAGCTCGCGCGCAATGGCGAGGGGGACATCCGGGAGGTGGAGTTCTTCCCGCCCGACATCAACGACGACGGGCTCGTGGCGTTCCGCGCCGTGGATGCCGCGGGCCTGCGCGCCGTCTGGGTGGGAGATGGCCAGACGCTGAAGCGGGTGGTGAGCGAGCACGACCTCGTGAAGTCGGACCTGGGCCCGGCTCGCATCGACCAGGAGAAGCCGAGCAACCCCGTGTTCGGTGGCAGCGTCAGCATCAACGCGGCCGGGGATGTGTGCGTCACCGCGGGGCTCGCGCCGCCCGACGACGACCAGGAGGAGTGGGGCACCGCGGTCTTCGTCGCCCTGGCGGAGCCTCGACCCACAGAGCCGGATGGCGGCACCGAGGCGGATGCGGGAACCGACGGTGGCTCGGGCGAGGAGCCCGATGGCGGCGCCAGTGGGGACGCGGGCACTGGCGAGGAGCCGGATGGTGGAGCCGGCGCCGACGGTGGCTCGGGCGAGGAGCCGGATGGTGGAGCCGGCGCCGACGGTGGTGTGGGCGAGGAGCCCGATGGCGGCGCCAGGCCGGATGCGGGCTTGGGTGATGGCGGCGTGCATCGCCCCGACAGCGGGGGGCCGGTGCCAGAGCTCCCGGGGGGAGGCGGTGACGACGGCTGTGGCTGCCAGTCGACGTCCTCCGCCTCGACCTGGCTGTGGTTGCTGCTGGGCTTGACGTGGATGGGCCTGCGTCAGCGGCGACGCTCGTCGCCGCGCTGACCCCGGCGTTCTTCACGGACGTCGCGCGTGGCGGTCGTGCCCGTCGACACGCCACGCGCGGCGCGGGGCGGACGGGCAGGTGTCCAAGTGGGGGTCCATCGACCCCTGGGACAGGCTCAACAACGTGTGAAACCCCAAGGCGAATCCGCCCGCCGAGCTCACGCTGTATCCCGGCGTCGGGCACAACTCGTGGGCGCAGACCTACGCCAGCTTCGGGACCGGCAACATCTACGACTGGCTGCTGCTCCACTCCCGCTGAACGCACGGCTCCCCCGGGCGACCGCTGTCCGTCGTCCGGGGAAGAGGGCTCGGGGAGACGCGGGAACTAGCAGGGCAGCCAGGGGCCGACGCCGCGGTTGCACGAGTCGTAGCAGATGGAGGTGGCCGCGTCGCAGGCCGACTGCGAGGCGCCACACGTGGTCGTGCAGGTGAGGGACGCCTGATAGCACTCGTCCGCACACGACGCCTGGGCGGTGGTCGTGCCTTCCGTCGTCTCGGTGCCGGGCTGCTGCTCGGCGGGCGCGCCACCACAGCCGAGGAGGAACAGCGCGGGGAGCGAGGCGACGACCAGCGAGCGGATGCGACGGGCGTTCATGACGAACTCCTTGTGTGGGGAGACTGCGAGCCGAGTCTACCTGCCCACCCAGGGGTGTTCATCCGGAGAGTGTTGCGGGTGTATCGATATTTGTTTTGTAGCAGTGTTGCGCGTGCGGGCCAGCCGCGACGCACTAGGACGGCACGGGCGAGGGGATGTCGAACGAGCCCTTGATCTTGATGTTGCGGAGGGTGGTGCCCTCCCGGTTGTGGGTGGGGGCCGTCTGCGCGGAGAAGGAGAAGGTGCCCACCACGCCGCGGCTGTCGAAGCGCGTGAGGGAGAGGGTGCCACCGCGGGACACCTGGTAGGTGATGCCCTTGACCCGTAGCAGGGCGGTCAGCTCTCCAGGCTTCACCGCGTTCGTGACGAGCTGGTAGGTGCCGGGCTTGAGGGGCAACGACTTCTGGGTGTTCTTGCCCGGGAGGATGATGAGGTCGCCCACGTTGACGCCCTCGGAGCTCAGGCAGTTGATGACGAGCGGTCCGGTCGTGCGCGAGCGGCCCTTCTTCTTGCGGGACTTGTCGACCGTGGCCTGCAGGAGCGAAGGATTCTGGCTCGCGGCCCGTGGGTTGCTGGCGAGGAGGCGGTCGAGCTGCTCCGGCGAGAGCCAATGGTCCGAGAGGGCGGCCACCGAATCCCCGCTTCCCTCGAAGGAGAGCTGCACGGCGCCGCTCGTCTGGACGGAGCACTCCCCGCGCCCGTGGGCGAGCGCGGGCAGGCAGAGGGCGAGGAGCGCGGCGAAGACGGCGGTGGCTTGTCCCATGAACGGAGCCCTGGACGGGGGCGCTGCGGGTGCGGCGCCCGGGTGGTCAGCCAGGACTGTAGTCCGTCAGGGAGCGGGCGCGTCGCTCTTCGCGGCCGCCGAGGTGGGCGCGCGGTCGATTTCCCCGGCCGGGAACTCCTTGGCGGCCTGGAGGTAGCGGGGGGGCTGGACGCGGCGCCGCTCGCGGGCCGAAAGGCCCTCGGGTTCGATGAAGGCGGGCTCCGCGTCCGCGCGCTGCTCCACGCGGCTGCCGTCGCAGAAGCGCCACTCGGTGACGCCGTCCAGGTTCTGGCGGGCGTAGAAGACGGAGGCCTCACCCACCTTGGGGTTGGCGGTGCACCAGGTGCCCCGCGCGGTGGCCTCCCGCTCCGCGGCGCCGTCCTTCCAGGCCTGCTGGGTGGCCCGCAGCGCGGCGGCGGCCACCGCGGCCTGGGTCCCCGCGAGCCGCTCCCTCGCGGACTTCACCAGCTCCCCGCCCCGGCGGGAAATCTCCGGGAAGGCGCCACTGTCGCGGAACTTGCACCGCGCGAGTCCCCGCAGGTTGCCCTCGTGGACCTCCAGGATGGGGGGCAGGGTGCGCGAGGCCTCCTCGAGGAGCGCCAGGTGCTGGGGCTGCTCGGGCGCGTCCATGTCCGCGGCCTTCTCCGTCCCGTCGACGAAGCGCGCCAGCAGGCCGTTGATGGCGGTCAGCTCGTCCGACAGCCAGCGCGGCTCCGCGTCACAGGGGTCGGCCTTGGCCCCGGCGTAATCACGATAGTCCGCGCGCGACATGCCCAGGCTGTAGTGCCGCACCGCCGGCACGGGTCGGGCGGCGCAGGCGGACAGCACGCTCCCCAACCCCACGAGCAGGATTCGTCGACGCAGTGACTTCATGGCGCTCCACCGGGTTCCTTGGTTTGGACGGCGACTAGACCATAGGAACGTGGAACGCCCTACTCACGTGGAGTGAGGTCCGACCGTCATCTTTAGTACGGGCAGACGACAGGACCTCCGTGGTTCGCGCAGACGTCGCGGGGGATGAAGTAGCCCACGGCCGGGTCGTACCACGCATACATCATCATCCCGCTCTGGCAGGTGATGTAGCTCCACGGGATGAGACAGTGCAGGTTCTCGTCGTACTCGAGCGGGGACCTCGTGGTGCCGGTCTCGTCGGAGGCGGAGCCCGCGGGCTGCGCGACGTCACCACCACAGGCGGCGAGCAGCACGCTCGCGCCGAGCACCACGAGGGAACGACGGAGGGCGGGGGACGGGTTCATTCGAGCTCCTGGATGCACTGGGGATGCAGTTGTCATGAGGTTGCTGGAGAATCCGAGTGGCGTGAGGTGGTCGGCCGCCATCACCTAGAGCGGGCAGACGGTGGGGCCCGTGCCGCAGGCATCACGCTCGATGTACCAGCCGACCTCGTCGCTCCACTGCGCGTAGGCGTAGATGCCGCTTGGACACAGGACCTGGCTGGAGTCCACGAGGCAGTGCTGGGCCGCGTCGTAGCCTTGGGCCCGCGGGCCCGAGGCGGGGTCCTCCAGTGAGGGGGCTCCACCAGCACCGCCGCAGGCCGTCAACAGCGCGAGCGCCACCCACGGGCCCTTCGTTCCGTTCGTCGTCATGCTGCCTCCCCTGCACGGCCACTTGGTTTGTGTTCACGTAGAGTGTATCAAAGGGCGGCGTTCGGATTGGGAGCGGGCCGATGACGATGGGCCGATGGTCTCGTGTGGGCGTAGTGACCTTGCTGTCCCTGGCGGCGGCGCCGTCGAGGGGCGCGGAGGGCTGCTCCGAGGGACGCAAGGGGATGACGTGGACGAAAATCTCCCACCATGACGGAGTGGACCTGGTGGGGTGCGCCAGCTGCGACGCGTACCAGGGGGACACGGAGTGCTCGCGGCGCCTGCCGGTGTTGTGCCTCCGGCAGGATGGGGCGCCCACGCCGCCCAAGGGCTTGAGCCTGGACTTCTACCAGGGCTGGGCGCGGGGGCGCGTGGCGCTCACCGGGCCCGTGGTGGGCGCCGAGCTCGGGGGCCTTGCGGACGCCAACGCGCGCTGCGTGGCCGCCTTCGGAGCGGGCTGGCGCATGGCGGAGTTCCATGACGGCCAGGGCGGCTGGAACTGGTTCGCCTACGGCGACCTGCCCCGGGACACACGCTTCTGGGTCCACATCAACGACCAGCGCGCCAACTGCTGGGACCCCGCGCCGCCGACTCGGCAGATGCCGAGCGAGAAGAAGAAGAAGGACTGCCCGAAGAAGGTGTCGTAGCGCCCCGCCCGGAAGCGGGGCGCCACGCGGGGCTACTCGACGACGACGAGCTTCGCGTTGTTCTCCACGGCGGTGCCTTCCTTGGCGAACAGCTCCGTGACCTTGCCGGCCTTGGGGCTCTTGAGCTCGTTCTCCATCTTCATGGCCTCCACGACCACGAGGCCCTGGCCCTCCTTCACCTCGTCGCCCACCTTCACCAGCACCTTCACCACCTTGCCGGGCATGGGCGCGGTGACCAGCTGCTTGCCCTCCACGGAGAAGCCCGCGGTGCCGGCGCGCAGGCGCAGCCGCCGCTCGTCCGCCACGTCGAAGCGGTTCACCTGGCCGCGCAGGAGCACGCCCACCTCGTCGCCGTTCTCCTCGAACTCGACGCTGTAGGAGTTCCCGTCCACCAGCATGCTCATGGTGCCGTGCTCGAGCGCCAGCGCGTCCACCGTGTGGGTGACGCCGTTGATGGTGAGCTTGTAGCGGTCGCCACCCAGCGACTCCACGTCCACCGGCACCGCTTCCTTCTGTCCCTGCTGCTTCGTGAAATAGCGCATGGAAGTCTCGTGAGCTTGCAGTGGGTTAGCGGCGGCGCGAGCGCAGCGCCATGCGCCAGGGGCTGACGCGGCCGTCGTTGCCAGCCGCCTGTCCGGCCTTGGCGCCGGGGAGCGCCTTGGCGCGCCTGGCGTCGCGCTGGTGCGCGTACACGACGCTGGCCAGCATCGCCATCTCGGTCAGCTTCGGGTCCTCGGAGCCCAGCAGCGCGGTGTGCTCGCGGCCCAGGAAGCCCGTGTCGTAGTCGCCGCCGGCGAACTCCGGGTGGGCCATGATGGCCTGGAGGTAGCGGATGTTGGTGGTGATGCCCTTCACCACGTACTCGGACAGCGCGCGCCGCGCCCGGGCGATGGCCTCCGCGCGGGTGGGGGCCCACACGGACAGCTTGGAAATCATCGGGTCGTAGAAGTTGGGCACCGTGTACCCGGGGAACACGCCCGAGTCGTCGCGCACGTTCGGCCCGCCCGGCACGCGCAGGTACGTAATCCTGCCGGGGGCTGGGCATGAAGTTGCGGTTCGGGTCCTCCGCGTAGACGCGCACCTCGATGGAGTGCCCGTTGGGCGAGGGGGCGTGGAGCAGCGGCAGCTTCTCGCCCTCGGCGACCTTGATCTGCAGGGCCACGAGGTCGAGGCCGGTCACCCACTCGGTCACCGGGTGCTCCACCTGGAGGCGGGTGTTCATCTCCAGGAAGTAGAAGTTGCGGTGCACGTCGACCAGGAACTCCACCGTGCCGGCGCCCACGTAGTTGACGGCTTTGGCCGCCTTCACCGCGACCTCGCCCATCTTCGCGCGCAGCTCCGGCGTGAGGATGGGGCTGGGCGTCTCCTCCACCACCTTCTGGTGGCGGCGCTGGGCCGAGCACTCGCGCTCGTTCAGGTGGATGACGTTGCCGTGCGTGTCGGCGAACACCTGGATCTCCACGTGGTGTGGCTTCTCCAGGTACTTCTCGATGTAGACGGCGTCGTTGCCGAAGGCGTTGAGCGCTTCACTCTTGGCGGAGCGCCAGGCGGACTCGAAGTCGGCGACACCCTCCACGCGGCGCATGCCCTTGCCACCGCCGCCGCCAGCGGCCTTGAGCATGACGGGGAAGCCGATCTTCTGGGCGTACTCGCGGGCCTCGGCCTCGGTGGCGATGGGTTCGGTGGTGCCGGGGACGACGGGCACGCCGGCCTTGATCATGTTGGCGCGGGCGCGGGTCTTCTCGCCCATGGCGTCCATGGCGGAGGCGGGCGGACCGATGAAGGTGATGCCGGCGGCCTCGCAGGCGCGCACGAAGGACGCGTTCTCCGACAGGAAGCCGTAGCCGGGGTGGATGGCGTCCGCGCCGGACTGCTTCGCGGCGTCGAGGATGCGCTGCTGGACGAGGTAGCTCTCGCGCGAGGGCGGAGGGCCGACGAAGAAGGCCTCGTCCGCGGTGCGGACGTGGAGGGCGGAGCGGTCCGCCTCCGAGTACACCGCCACCGTGGCGATGCCGAGTTCCTTGCAGGTGCGCATCACCCGGATGGCGATCTCGCCGCGATTGGCGACGAGCACTTTGCGGATCTTGGGCATGAGCGCCCGTCTAGCACGGGGCGGCCAGGAATGCCTGGGTTGGATGGGCCCCCGCGGCAGCAGTGGGGGCGAGCCGTCAGGCGGAGGCGGGCGCGCGCCGTCGGTGGAAGGCCGTTCAACCGCCCTTCCAAGGGATTTCCTACATGCATCCATTACCTGTCGAGACCTCCCGGCTCCGGGCGCCGGGGTGGTGGTGCCGGGCCCTGTTCACCTGTGTCGCGCTGCTGGCCTGTCAGCGCGCCCCCACCGAAGTCGCCGGAGCGCGGGAAGACGTCGAGCGAGCCGAGGCCGCCGCCCTGGACCCGGGCGTCGGCGTGGTGACCACCCACTGGAGCGTGGCGCCGGAGGTGGTGCTGGACCTGGCCCGGGCGGAGCTGGGCACCGAGCCGGATACCCGGCCCGTCGTCGCCTCCGGGAACACGGTCTACGTGGTGGCCTGGCTGCGCCAGAACGTGGATGTGGCGGAGGTGCGCTTCGCGCGGGTGCGCGTCGCGGATGACGTGGTGCTGGGCGTGGGGGCCTTCTCGACGGGCGTGGGCGCGGGGCTCGCGGAGTCGCTGGATGTCGCCGCCAGCGGGGACACGTTCCTCTTCGTCTGGGAGGTCCCGTCGGATGGCTTGATGGGGAACGTGCGTGGCGCGCGTGTCCGTGGCGCGGATGGGGTGCTCCTGGACGCACGCCCCATCACGGTCAGCGACCGTCCGACGCCGGGGCCAGGGCCACGCGTGGCCTCGAACGGCACGGACTTCTTCGTGGCGTGGACGGACACCACGTCCTCGCCGCTGCGCTCGGTGCGCGGCGCGCGGGTGCAGACGTCGAACGGGCGGGTGTTGGACTGGCCGAACCGCTCGATAGGCACCACGCAGGGGCTGTTGGGCGAGGTCTCGGTGGCCCATGGCGACGGCGTCTACTTCGTGGCCTGGGCCGGTATCGACCAGCCCCCCGGGCAGTCCCGCATCCGAGGGGTTCGCGTGCGGTCCTCGAACCTGACGGTCCTGGACACGTCTCCGCTGCTCCTCTCGGCGTCGGCCAGCAATCAGTTCCGTCCGGCGGTGACGTTCGCGCAGGGGCGGTTCCTGGTGGCCTGGGAGGACTCCCTGTGGCCCCAGGGCTGGAAGGCGGTGGGCCGGCGGGTGAACCCGGTGAACGGCGTCATCGATCCGCTCGAGGCGGTCTTCTCCGCGGACCCGACCTCGCGTCAGATGGACATCGACCTCGCGGCGACGACGGGCGGCACCATGGCGGTCTGGCGCGCCGCCGCGCCCTTCACGTACGACCCATTCCCGGCCGACGTGTGGGCCACGCGGCTCGCTCCTGACGGGTGGTCGCCCCTGGGCTCGGAGCTGTACGTGCTGTCGGCGACCCCGGGGGCCTGGGAGCTCCATCCCTCCATCGCTCCGGGCGTGGACCACTACCGGGTGGCCTGGTACCGCCAGACGACCGACGCGGACGCGGCCATCGCGCTGGCGCGGGTGGAGCTGGATGGCCTGGTGCCCACCCCCGAGCGGGTCGTGTCGCCGCCCGCGCCTCCCGCGCGAGGCAGCGAGGTCGCCATGGCGAGCGCGGGGGACATCGCCCTGGTGGTCTGGCAGGACACGCGTGCTCGGAGACTGGACCAGACGGTCGACCTGCTCGGCGCGCGGATGCGTGTCTCGGACGGGGCGGTGCTCGACGCGGAGGTGCTCGTCATCGCGTCGGACGTCCGACTGGAGGCCATGCCGTCGGTGGCGACGGATGGGCAGCGGTTCCTGGTGGCCTATGAGAGCCGCTCCTCGCTCACGTCGGATGTCTCCATCCAGGCGGTCCGGGTGAACGTCGCGGATGGCGCGGTGCTGGACGCCGAGCCGCTCTCCGTCTGCGCGGTGGCGGGAGCCAGGGCCGCGCCCGTCGTCGCGTTCGGGGACGGATACTTCCTGGTGGCCTGGGGGGACTTCCGCGCGGCGGGGAGCGGCGTCTACCACGCGCGCGTGCGCGCCTCGGATGGCGTGGTGCTGGAGCCGGATGGGGTGCGCATCCCGACCAGCGGCTACGCCTCCATGAAGCCGGGCGTCGCCTACGGAGGAGGTTTCTTCCTGGTGGCCTGGAACGACTCCTACCAGCAGGACATCGTCGCCACGCGCGTGCGCGCCGTGGATGGCCAGGCCCAGGACGTCACGGGCATCGTCCTGGCCCAGGACTCCAACGTGGAGGAGGCGCCGGCCATCGTGTTCGGCGGTGGTGGCTTCCTCGTGGCGTGGAGGCGGCTCTTGCTCGACCAGCTCGGCACGAGGTTCATCGAGGGCCGGCGGGTGCGCGCGGACGATGGTGGGGTGGATGCCGAGGCGGAGTTCAGCCTGGGGACGGTGCTGGAGAGCGCGTCCCCGTTCGCGCTGGCCTTCGATGGGACCCGGTACCTGTTGCTCCGGGAGCGCGCGGCGGGCGCGAAGAGGGAGCTGGTGGCCGCGCGAGTGTCGATGGACCTGCGCTCGACCGACTGGCCGGGCGAGGTGCTCGTGCACGACGTCCGGCCGCAGGGGCGCATCGCGGTGACGCCGGGCACAGTCGAGGGGACGTTCCTCGTCGGCTACACCGACGCCTCGGCGGCGCCGCGTGTTCGGGTCCGGCGCGTGTCGGAGGTCCGGCTGCCCCAGGGCACGCACTGCGCGACGGCGGTCGAGTGCGGCAGCGGCTTCTGTGTCGATGGCGTCTGCTGCGACAGCGCTTGTGGCGACAGTACCTTCGAGGACTGTCAGGCGTGCGCCGTGATGGCGGGGGCACCGGCGGATGGCGTCTGCGGTCCCGTGCGTCAGGAGGCGGCGAGGGTATGCCGCGAGAGCGCCGGGGCCTGCGACGTGGCGGAGACGTGTGACGGTGTCTCCACCGAGTGCCCCGCGGACGCGCTCGCCGAGGACGGCACGTCGTGCGACGACCTGGAGGCCTGCACCCAGGTCGACACGTGCCAGTCGGGCGTGTGTCAGGGCTCGGAGCCCGGGGAGTGCCCGACGCAGGAGTGAGCGCCTCGCGGTGTGAGCCGCGAAGCGCCGTGGCGTGGCCGCGCCTGGGCCGCCCGTCCCCACCAGAGCGGGCGGTCCGGCGCGTGGCGCTACTTCCGGGTGTTGAGGTACTGCTCCATGTAGGCCCGGGCCTGGGCGAGCTTGGCCTCGACGAAGCGGTCGTCCTCGTCCGGCTCCGCGGGCTTGAAGGGAGCGCCCGGCTCGCCTCCGAAGTCGACCGCCGCGGCGAGGAGGTTGCGCGCGGCGTTGCCCCCGCCGAGCATCCGGGCGAGCAGCCCCGTCTCCACCTCCAGCCAGCGGGCGGCCTGTCGCATCACGTCCAGCACCTCGCCCTCCACGGCCTTGGAGGGGCGCCCCGGGCCGCTGAGGCACGTGCGCGCGTAGCTGTGCTCGCGGTCCACGAAGATGCCCAGGGCGCGCTCCTGGAAGTCCTGGGCCAGCGCCTGGGCCATGGCGTCGAGCTGCTCCTCCAGGAAGGGCTGCTCGGACTTGCGCGCCTTGCGCCCCGGAGCGGGAGGCAGCGTCAGCTCGGCGACCTGCCAGCTCGCGTCGGCGAGGCCCTCCGGTCGCGGCTCCACCCACTTCACGTCGGGCGTGGCCAGGGACGCCGCCTCGCAGACGCGTCTGAGCGTCTGCCGCACGGCGGTGAGGTTTCCTTCGACGTCGGAGAGAAAGAGGAGGAGTCGGCGGTGGGGCAAAATGGGGGGTGTCCTTTCCTAGCCCCATGAAAGCCCACGCGCCGCACGAGAATTTCCCGTGCGGCGCGCGCCCGCCTGCCCTCCTGCCGAGAGGAGGGCGGCGACATGAGGCTCGGACGGACGCCTACAGCGGGATGTTGCCGTGCTTGCGCGGCGGGTTCTCCTGCCGCTTGTCCTTGAGCATCTCCAGCGCGCGGATGACCTTGGTGCGCGTCTCCTCCGGCCGGATGACCTCGTCGATGTAGCCCAGCTCCGCCGCCTTGAACGGGTTGGCGAACTTCTCGCGGTAGTCGTTCACCAACCGGGTGCGCTCGGCGTTGGCGTCCTGGGCCTTGAGCAGCTCGTTGCGGAAGATGATGTTGACCGCGCCCTCGGGGCCCATGACGGCGATTTCGGCGGTGGGGTAGGCGTAGTTGATGTCCGCGCGGATGTGCTTGGACGCCATGACGTCGTACGCGCCGCCGTAGGCCTTGCGGGTGATGATGGTGACCTTGGGGACGGTGGCCTCGGCGAAGGCGTACAGCAGCTTGGCGCCGTGGGTGATGATGCCGCCCCACTCCTGCTCGGTGCCGGGCAGGAAGCCGGGCACGTCCACGAAGGTGATGAGCGGGATGTTGAAGCAGTCGCAGAAGCGCACGAAGCGCGCGGCCTTCACGCTGGCGTCGATGTCCAGCACGCCGGCGAGCACCGCGGGCTGGTTGGCGACGATGCCCACGCTCTTGCCGTTCATGCGCGCGAAGCCGACGACGATGTTCTTCGCGTAGTGCTCCTGCACCTCGAAGAAGTGCTTGTTGTCGACGACGGCCTTGATGATTTCCTTGATGTCGTAGGGCCGGTTCGGGTTCGCCGGGACGATGGTCTTGAGCGACTCCTCGGCGCGGAACGGGTCGTCGTCACACGGCTGGGCGGGCGGGTCCTCCTGGTTGTTGGAGGGCAGGAACGAGAGCAGCTCGCGCGTCATGACGATGGCGGCCTGCTCGTTCTCCGCGGCGAAGTGGGCCACGCCGGACTTCTGGTTGTGCGTCAGCGCGCCGCCCAGCGCCTCCTTCGACACCTCCTCGTGCGTCACCGTCTTGATGACGTCCGGGCCGGTGATGAACATGTAGGAGGTGTCCTTCACCATCATGATGAAGTCGGTGATGGCGGGCGAGTACACCGCGCCGCCCGCGCACGGACCCATGATGAGCGAAATCTGGGGCACCACGCCGGAGGCGAGGGTGTTGCGCAGGAAGATGTCCGCGTAGCCGGCGAGGCTCTCCACGCCCTCCTGGATGCGCGCGCCGCCCGAATCGTTCAGGCCGATGACGGGCGCGCCCACGCGCGTGGCCATGTCCATGATCTTGCAGATCTTCTGGGCATAGGCGCCGGACAGCGAGCCGCCGAAGACGGTGAAGTCCTGGGCGAAGACGAACACCTGACGGCCGTCGACGGTGCCGTAGCCGGTGACGACGCCGTCGCCGGGAATCTTCTTGTCGCCCATGCCGAAGTCGGTGGACCGGTGGGTGACGAACTTGTCCAGCTCGCAGAAGGAGCCGGGGTCGAGGAGCAGGTCGATGCGCTCACGGGCCGTCAGCTTGCCAGCCTCGTGCTGCTTGGCGATGCGGTCGGCACCGCCACCCAGCTCGGCCTGCTTCTCCATGTCCTGGAGTCGTGCGCGGAGGGGGTCTTTCTCGGTGGTCTCGTCCATGTCCGCGCCGTCTAGCACGAAAGGCGGGCGTGCGCGCCCTCCGGCTTCGGCGTGTCACGCCCCGTGGGTGCCAATAAGGGCGCTGCCAACAAGGGCGGTGCCAACAAGGCGTCGACCCGCGCCAGGTCCAGGCCCAGCCGCTCGCGCACCTCCTCCAGTGGGAGCTCCCAGTACTGGCGCCAGGGCGTGCCGAAGAGGGGGCTGGCACGTTGTCCCAGCACCCAGCCTCGGGCCACGGCCCTCATCCGCGCTTCTCGCTCGGAGAAGGCGTACAGGAGGGTATTGGCGAGCCCCCCGGTGAGGATGCCGAGCGCGAAGGGGCTCCCCACCTGGGCGAGGGCGAAGGCCTGGAGGCCCAGCTCGCCGGCCACGTCGGTGCCGAAGCCGGTGAGCACGTGCCAGATGTCGTGGGACTCCAGCAGGTGGGCGCGGACGTATTCCTCGTCGGTGTGGGCTTGTCGATAGGGGAGCGCGTCCGGGTCCAGGTGGTGGGTGGTGAGGTGGTCGGCGAAGGCACGGCCGAAGGTCCCTTCGGGGAGCGCGCGCAGGTCCGCCAGGTGGAGTCGCCCCACGCGGGGCCGGTCGACGAGCGCCTGGGCGGTGGCGGGATGTCCCATCAACCGCTCCACCATGCGGCGCATGGCGATGGGTGGGGCGAGCACGCGGGCCAGGTCGATGATGTCCGGCAGGCGGTGCGGGTCCCGGAGCACGCGGGCCATCCTCCAGGCCTCGCGGACATAGCGCATGGGGTTGTCCATGATTCCTCCGTGGGAAGCGGGGCGTGAGGCCTTGCGTAGCGGATGGCGCCCCGGGTGGCCCGCGCGGCGGCCGAGGATGCTGGCGGGTGGACACCCAGGAGGACCGGGAGCGGACATTCAGGGAGCGGGCGGGCGAACGCGTCGTCCCCGGCAGCGTGCGCCAGCTGGCAGTGCGATGGAGCTTGGGGGATGGAGGCCATGCAAGGGAGGCCCGTGTGCCCGATGCGCGAGGTTCAGTGAGGCTGGGCGTGTTCCGCGGCATCCCGATTCGCGCCCACTACACGCTGCTGCTCGTGTTGCCGCTGTTGGCGTACCTGTTCGGCGGGGCGTTCCAGCGCGCGGCGCAGGTGGCGGAGGTGCCGCCGGAGCGGTTGTCCGGCTCGCCGTGGCTGTGGGGGCTGGCCGTGGGCGTGGGGTTGTTCGTCTCGGTGCTCATCCACGAGCTGGCGCACACGGTGTACGCGCTGTGGCGGGGTGGGCGGGTGCGCTCGATTACGTTGATGATGGTGGGCGGCGTGTCCGAGTTGTCGGAGCCGCCGCCGCGTCCTCGCGACGAGGCGCTGATGGCGCTGGTGGGGCCGCTGACGAGCCTGGGCATGGCGGTGATGTTCGGCGGGGCGATGGTGCTGGTGCGTCGCACCGGCTCCTTCAACCTCCAGTTCGCGTGCTTCTACCTGGCGAGCCTCAACCTGTTCCTGGGGGTGTTCAACCTGCTGCCCGCGTTCCCCATGGACGGGGGGCGCATCGTGCGCGCGATGCTGACGGGGCGGCTGGGGTTGGTGCGCGCCACGCGCGTGGCGTCCGTGCTGGGGCGCGGCTTCGCGGTGGTGTTCGGCCTGTGGGGCGCGGCGACGCTCAACCCGTTCCTGCTGGTCATCGCGTTCTTCATCTACATGGGCGCGGAGGGCGAGGCGCGACAGGTGCGGACGAAGGCGCTGCTGGAGGGCGTGGAGGTGGCGGAGTTGATGACGCCTCGCATGCTGGGCGTGGATGCGACGGCGTCGCTGGACGACGCGCTGTGGAACCTGCGGCGCGAGCGGCGCACGGCGCTGCCGGTGACGGACGGCGACGTCCCGGTGGGCGTGGTGGGCGTGGTGGAGATCGGCTCCATTCCCGAGCACGCGCGCGACATCCGCTCGGCGCGCGACGTGATGCGCCCGGCGCTGCTCGCGCGGCAGGACGAGGACAGCTGGCGGGCCCTGCGGCGCATGGTGGAGTCACAGGTGCCGCTGCTCGTGGTGGTGGACGGGCTGGGGCGCCTGGTGGGCACGCTCGACCTCGAGGACATCCAGCGCGGCATGACGCTGCTCCAGGCGCGCGTGGAGCGCGCGGAGCGGGACGCGCGCCGGTGGCGGGAGCGGCGGCCGGCGTGAGGTGAGGACGCCTAGCGCCAATGCCGATCAGATAGGTGGCCCTTGCGAGGGCCTACCGACTTGGTTGAGGGTATGGCGATCTCATACGTGGAGATCGCCGCATGGCTCTGGCACAGGCCATCCAGGGCGCTGCCTTGG
>NZ_JAKCFI010000028.1 GCF_021412625.1 Myxococcus stipitatus
CCGATGCCGGCCCCGTGATCGACGGGACCTATACGCAGGTGGCCGCGGCCGAGCCCGCGCCGGAGCTCGACGACCAGGCCGCGGCCGAGCCTGCGCCGGAGCTCGACGACCAGGCCGCGGCCGAGCCTGCGCCGGAGCTCGACGACCAGGCCGCGGCCGAGCCCGCCGGTGAGGACCTGGTGGACCCGGTGGACCCGAGCGCGTTTGCGCCGGCGGCCGAGCCGGCCGCGCCGGAGTCCGCGCCTCCGCCGGCGGAGAGCTACATGGGAGAGCCGGCCGCGCTCGTGGAGGCTTGCGCGAGAGGACCGCTGTTCGTCCTCGGGGCGATTGCCGAGCTCACGCGGGGGAGCGCTGTGGACCTCACCCGGCCCGTTTCGCGCACGCTGTTTGCCGGCACCCCGGTGGAGCGGACCGTCAACGCCGACCTGGTGACGCGCATGGCGGAGCTGACGGGGGTAGCGCTCGCGCGCAAGGTGCAGGCCGCATCACGTGTGGGCGCTGGTCCTGCTGGCCACCCGTCTGTCGGCTGGGAGCTGGTGCCGCTCGGCCTCGCGTTTGTCGGCGCGGTCGCGGTGCCGAGCGCTGGCCGGCTGTCCGGTCTGGCGTCCGCCGTGGGCGGGTGGTTGCGGCGCGGCGCCACGGGAGCGGCGCAAGCCTCCAGCCGCATCTTTTCGCGGCGGGGGGCCCCGTGAGCGACGCGCGGAGCTGCCGCACGTGCGGTCGTGCGTTGCCCGTGGGCGTGACGCGATTTACGCGTCCGTGGGAGCCGCGCCCGTATGAGGTCCTGATGCTCCTGGGGATGACCGGGTCCGGGAAGAGCTACCTCTTCAAGCAATGGCTGCGGTTGCTACAACAGCGCGGCCGCGCGACGTTCGTCGTCGACGTTGGAGACGAATATTCCGCCGCGGGGAACGACCGCGGGAAGACGTTGGCGCTTGGTCCATTGCGCCAGCGCTACACGGTGCCCGAGTTCCTGATGCGCGCGGCGCGCTCCCCGGAGTTCGTGCTCCGCAAGGATGCGTCCGTCGCCATCGTGCCCACGGTGACCGACGCGGGCGAGGCCCTGGCCGAGCACATCCGGCCGGTGCTCCGTCTGCTCTACGCCAGGGGGCACTGCATCATCGGGTTCGACGAGCTCCAAAAATACGGGCAGCACTTGGCGCCCGAGCTCTACAGGGCCGCCGGAGAGCTCGGCAAGGACGGCATCACGCCGTTCTTCGTCAGTCAGTACCCCGGCGGGGTGCCCGAGATTGTCCGCAAGCAGGTCAGCAGCTGCATCGCCGCGGAGATGGGCAAGTCGTCCGACCGGCGCATGTTGGCCAGTGACTTTGGCGACGCCTTCGCGCAGGCGCTGGCGGATGCGCCCGAGCGTGTCTTTCACATCGGATTCTCCCGCGCGCGGTTTGCGCGCATACCCACGAGGTAACGCAATGGCCGACGACAGCAAGAAGGAGAAGTCCGCGCAGAACTGGGGCCGCGACGCGGTGATTTTCGGCGCGGGCGTGGTGACTGGCGTGGTGGGCACCGTGACGGCGGGGCACATCTGGCCGAGCAAGGTGGCCGTGCCCAAGGCGGTGGCCGACGCGGTCGCCGGCACCAGCGCCACCACCGCGGCGAAGTAGCAGCCGCGCATCCCTCCCACCCTCAACCAATCAACCGGCGTGCCCGCTGATTGCGTGCGCGCGTGGAGAGAGTCATGCCGCAAGAGTCGACGCTGTTGACGACGGTGCCGTTTCGCAAGGGCAAGCAGGTCCTCGAAAGAGAGGCCGGCTACACCCCGGGGCAGATGATGGCGCCCCCGGGCACCGTGTGCGACGCCATCGTGATGGACTTCGAGTGCCAGGTCTCGGCCTCGGCCGCGGTCGCGACCGCGCTGACGATGACCCAGCGCTTGGCGGTGCTGTCGCTGTTCACGTTCAACCTCAAGCTCTCGCTTGCCGGAGAGCAGACGATGGAGCCGTGGCAGGGCACCACCCTCGACAGGATGCGGCTCGCAAGCCTCCGCATCCTCGAACTCGACGCGGAGGGCCTCGACGACGCGACGGGCGGGCTCGCGCGGACGTACGCGGCGGGCAACAACACCGTCTCGTTCCGCGTGTACGCGCCGACCGGCCACGTGGCGAAGATTCGCGAGTCGGCCCTGTTCACCGGCCTCTCGCCGGAGCAGTTGCTCGACGCGGACATGTCCGTCACGCGTGGTGACGCCGACCCGTTCCGGGGCGCGAATGCGTCCCTGACGCTCTCCACGGTGAAGGTCACGTTTTCGCCCGGGCTCAAGAAGGCCGAGGCCCGCCGCCTCGGACTGCCGGTCCACGAACGCAAGCTGACCAACGCCGAGTCCGACACCGTGAGCACCCCGGATGGCCTGGTGCTCGACCTGTCGCAGGAGGGCGCGTTGCTGGGCACGACGCTCGGCATCGTCCGCGTCACGGTGGGTGGCATCACCGTGGCGGACGACCCCGCCACGCCGGCGCGCATCTACGCGGACTACCTGCGGCGATATCCGGGCGTCAGCCAGGGTGAGAAGGACATCACCACGTCCAGGACGCCTCTCTACCTCGTGTCGCCGGGCCCGCTGACGCGGCAATTCGCCGGCAGCGTCGCCGTGAAGCAGAAGGAGCGCACGACGGAGTGGGCCGCGCGCGTGCTGTACCTCCCGCTCCCCTCGCACGAGGTGGTGATGGGCATGGTGCAGGCGTACGCGGCGCGCCTGGAGCCGGGCCGGAGCGTCATCGCCGTGTCCACGGCGATGTACGAGGGGATGCAGGTGGATGACGCCCTGCTGCCGTACTGCGGGATGACGCTGTTCAGGGACGATGAGGAGGGCTACGGGGATTACCCCGGGTTGTACTGCTCAGCGGGTGGCACGCCCTACGTGTACGTGCCCGAGCAGCGGCAGCGGCAGGCCGCGCTCAAGGTGGCGGATGCGATGCGCAAGACGCCGATGTACCCCGCCGGCAACAAGCGCCTGGTCAAGTCGGTGGTGCTCGACGAGGTGCGCTGGGTGCCGGGCGCCATCACCGCGCCGGGCGGCTTCGCGGTGATGTCGCGCGTCCGCCAGGACGTGACGACGGTCATCCGTGAGGCCGTCACGTCCTACAACGCCGCGCTGTCCGGCGCGCTCTGACGACGAGGCGGGGGCGCCCACGCGGCGCCCCGCTTCCCCCCTCAACCTCAACGCGAGGTGTCCCGTGCTGATATTCGCCGCGGTGGCGCTGGTGAGTCTGGTTGGTGCCCGTCGCGTGCTGACGCGTGCGGAGTCGCGCGCGGCGACGAAGCCGGCCGCCACCAGCTCCACCGGCGAAAAGCCGGCGCCCCCGCCTCCGTCGTCCATGCCCGAGCATCCGGCGCCCCCGCCGGTTGTCCCTGAGTCACCTCCGGCAAGCCCGGAGCCCCCGCCTGTTCCCCCGCCGCCGCCACTCCCTCCTCCTCCGCCGCCGAAGCCCATGCCTCCTGCCGCCGCGGCAATCGTGGCCAACGGAGGCGCGGCCCTGGCCGCGGTGCTGGCTGCAACGCCGGCCGCGCCATTTGCGCCGCTGGTCGCGTTCGCGGCCAAACTGCTTGGTGGCTGGCTCACGGAGCATGAGCAGGCCCGCATCGCGCAGACGTACATCTCGGAGACGCGCACCATTGCGCTGCTCCAGGCGTATTACGAGGGCTACACCGCTCGCTACAACCAGGCGGTGGGGCTCTACAACGCCGGCTTTTTCGCGCAAGCCGAAGAGGTGTTCGCGAGTTGCGAGGAGGCCGGCAGGGCGAACCGCGCAAAGCTGGTCGAGCACATCGACTCGACGGAGGTCTCCTCCTATCGCGCGTGGATGGCCAAGGTGGGGCCGGACGCGAGCGCCAGCGACCTGGATAACCACCTATGGGATGGGTGGTTGCTCGGCACCGCGGGCATTGCTGGCTGGCCCAATACGCGCGAGTTCCAGGCGGGCGTGGCGGGCGGATGGGTGCAGGTGTGTCGCTCGGGCAAGGTCATCAAGTGGGCGCCGCGGCCGGGGCACCCTGACTACGAGGGCACCATTGTCCCGCCGCTGTCGGCCGAGGCGGAGGCGCATTTGCGCCAGCGCCAGGCCGAGCGCCTGGTGGCGCGTGCCCACCAGGAGAGCACGGGCCAGGGCGTCATCGCCGCGCACAAGTCGGACCGCGCGACGGGCACCTACGACGAGGAGCAGCTGGAGCTGCCGGAGCCGCCGCGGCCGTCTCCACCGCCCGCCACGCCGAAGCCAGCTCCGCCGCCCCCAGCTCCGCCGCCCCCAGCTCCGCCGCCCCCGGTCCCAGCCCCAGCGCCACCGCCACCGCCTCCAGCTCCAGCCCCACCAGTCCGGCCCCCCGTTGTGCCCCCCGAACCAGGCCGTAAGCGCCTTGTGGAGTAGCCACATGCTGACGAGCAACATCATCACCGGCATCACCGCGGCGGTACTGGGCGGCGGCCTGGTGCTGGTCCTCCAGCGCCGCACGCTGGCGCCTGGTCCTGCACCTGGTCAGCCTCCTCCTGGCCGGTCCACGGCGCCGCCTGCGCCCGGTCAACCTCCCCCTGGCCAGTCCACGGCGCCGAGCCAGCCTCCGCCAGCGGATGACGCTGGATGGGACAAGGCCCTCCCCGCGGCGGGAGGCATCACCAAGCCCGCGCCCCAGGCCGCGCAGACGACGACGCAGACGGCACAGCCGGGACTGTGGGCGGGGCCCATCGAGGGGCGGGACGACGGTGAGGCTGTGAGGCGCGGCATCTGGGCGGGCCCTCCCGAGGCGCCGGCCGGGGTGCGCGCGGGCGACCAGGTGATGACCAAGGGCGGCACGACGACGCCCCCCACCAAGCCGGCCCCGTGGGCCGAGGAGTACTGACATGGCAGCCGCTAAGACGGAGTCCAACAACATGCCCCTGGTTGTCGGTGGGGTGGGCGCGCTGGCCATTGCTGGCCTCGGCGCCGCCCTGCTGATGCGCAAGAGCGACAGCGGCGCCAACGATGCGGCCGCCAAGCTCCAGGCCCAGCTCGATGAGGTGCAGCGCCAGGCGCGGGAGGCCAAGGCGGCCCAGGATGCCGCGGCAATCGCGGCTGCCCAGCAACAGGCCGCGTTGCTCCAGGCGCAGCTCGCCGCCGCGCAGCAGGCCGCGGCCAGGCCGGCCACTCCGGCGCCGGCCGTCCCGTCGCCCGGCGCTGGTGGTGGCGGTGGCGGTGGCGGTGGCGGCATCTGGAACGACATCAGCGGTATTGCTGGTGCGCTGGGGACCATCGCCGGCGCGGTCGGCAGCATCTGGGGCTGACCATGGCGCTCACCACGGACCAGGAGCGGGTGGTGGCCCAGCTCCAAGCCACTGTCCTCTCGCTCCTCGCTCGCGCAGAGGCAGCCGCGCGCCAGGTCGAGACGGCGCGGGACTGGCTCGACTGGGTGCCGGACTGGGGACTCCCGGTGCCGGGGCTGTCGCTGTTGTCGGCTGCGCGGGAGCTCCTGGGCAACGACACTCAGGCGCAAGTCGTTGGAGCGTTGCGCCAGGTCGCGGACCTGGTGCCGCGCTGGGCGGGGCCCGACGGGCAAAAGTACATGTGGCTGATGCGGGGCCTCCGAGATGACGGGACCCCGTACCCCGCGCAGCTGTGGGTGGACGAGGGCAACGCGATTGCGTCCACCCTGGCGTCGGGACTCCAGGAGGTCCACAACGCCTCCACGCTCACCGTGTTGGCGCAGACGGGCGAGGCCGTGGAGGACGCGGTGGCGGACGCCGGCCGCGCTGCTGCTGGCGCGGTGGGCGCTGTCGCGGAGGCCGCGTCAGGCGTGGCGGGCGCTGTGGTGGGCCCATGGAGCTGGCCCGTCAAGCTGGCGCTGGGTGGCGTCGCCACTGTTGCGGTGCTCGGCGCGGGCTCGCTGTTGTGGCAGTCGATGCGCGCCACGCCGGCGGGCATGGCTGTCCGCGGTGCTGGCCTCGCGCTGCGGGTGGGCGCACGGCCCCTGGCCAACGCGGCGCGCGCGGCGGGCGCGCGCGTCGTCCAACGCATCGAGCAAGCCGAGCGCGCCGAGCGCGCAACGGTGCGGCGCAAGCCGAGGAGGCGCAAATGAGTGGTGGAGTCGTTGCGGCGTTGCTGGCCGCGGCTGTGTCTGGCGCGGGCGGTCTGTTGGTCCTGCGCCGGCGGGCGCCGGCGGGTGTGCAGGATGTCCTCACCCTGGACGAGCTGCGCGAGCTGACGCCGCGGCTCACGGAGGCCAAGCGCGTCGAGTACCTCCCGTACATCAACCAGGCGCTGCGAGAGTGGGACATCACCTCGTACGCGCGCGTGACGGCATGGCTCGGACAGATGCTGTTCGAGTCCAACCAATTTGCGGCGTGGCGCGAGGTTGGCGACGCGTCGGCCTACGAGGGGCGCGCGTCCCTCGGCAACACGCAGCCCGGCGACGGCGAGCGTTTTCGCGGCCGCGGTCCGGTGCAACTCACCGGGCGCGACAACTACACGCGAGCGGGCAAGGCGCTGGGGCTGCCGCTCGCAACCCAGCCTGAGCTGGTCGAGCGGCCCGAGGTCGGGTTTCGGACCGCCGCGTGGTTTTGGCGGTCGGGCAACGGCGACCTCAACCCGTACGCGGACCTGGAGACGGACGACGCGTATCTCGCAATCACCCGCCGCATCAACGGCGGCACCAACGGCTTGGAGCAGAGGCGCAACTACTGGACGCGGGCCAAGGCCGCGCTGTCCTCGAGGAGGGCCGCAACGTGAGTCCGGAGATGCTGGACCTGGTGCAGTTTCTCGCCGCGGCCGCGACGGGCCCGCTGTCCGCGGTGCTGGCCAACAGCCGCACGGTGCGACGGCGCCTGGCGCGGCTCACGCGTGAGGTGCGCGAGCTGCGCGAGCGTGACGCGGAGCGCGTCGAGGGCGTCGCGGAGCTGCGCGCGGATGCGCTCGCGCTCCGGGCGCGTGTCGCGACTGGGGAGCGGCGCGCGCGCCGCCGGTGGTCGTACGTGAGCGGCGCGTTGATGGCGCTGCGCGGAGGCCGGTAGGTCATGGCCATCTATGTCAAAGAGGTGTTGTGCAAGGGCCCCGATGTCCCGGTCAGCGCTGGAGGTCGCGGCCGCGGATTCCGCGTCGAGATGTCGGGCGCGTACCCCAACGCGCGCTATCCCGTGACGGTGCGCTTGTACCGGGACGAGCACGAGACGTACGCGGCGCACACGCTGTACGACCGGCGCGCGCGATTCCCTGCCGAGGGATTTTCGCGGATAGAAATCTTGGGCGCCCTCAACGTCACCTGGCGCGTCACGGTATACGAGCTCGCCGCGGATTGGGACGAGTCGCCCCCGGAGCTGTACGAGACGTACGTTGACAGCGACCCCAACGGCGGGGACGTCCTCAAGGCGATGATGACGATGATGCCGATGTACGACGGCGGCGGCGCCTCGGCTAACGGCACGCGCATCCTCGGTTGCACGCTGTCCGGGGTCCCGCGTCTGGCCAAGGCGCCGGACGGCATCTCCGCGCCGCTGGCGCTGGACGCGGGTGGGCGTCTGCGCGTCGTGGACGAGGTGGCAGCCGTGGTCATCGCGAGCGGCACGTACACCGCGGCGGACCCCATCCCGGCTGTGGCCACGCTCACGCCGACGTCGCACGACGTGTCCGCGTACCGCAACCTGTGGTTGCGCATCGGGAGCGTCACGTTGAGCGGCGGGACGACGCCGACCGTCGCGCCCGCCATCGACTCACGCACCTCGGCGGATGCGAGCATCAACAGTTTCGCCGGCGCCGCCGTCCCGAGTGGCGGGAGCGCCGAGGTGCAGACGGGCGCGGGTCTCGTCCACTCCAGTGGCAACGTGCGCGCCTACGGCGTGCGCGTGCTCCGCGTGCGGCCGTCGCTGGTTATCGCCGGCTCGCCCACTGCGGCGAGCGTGGTGTGGGAGCTCGTGGCGTCGAGGTAGCGCCGTCCTGACCGACAGATGCGGACTCCCGCGCGCTGCCCATGCGGCGCGGCGGGAGTCGTGTTGCCTCACCCACCCCTCGCCGCGGGGCGCGGGGGGATGTGGCGTTACTCGCCCCGATGACGGAGTGACAACGATGGCCAGCAGCATCAGCAAGATTGTCGTGTGGGTCCTCGGCGCCGCCTGTGCGGCCGCCGGAGTCATCTCCACGTGGGCCCCGGACGGCATCCTCCAGTCCGGCGCCGACCAGGTCGCCGGCGCGTGCGAGGCCGCGGGCATCCCCGCGTACCCGCGCGACGCCAGCGGGCAGCCCCTGCCGCGGCCCCAGGCGGCCCACCAGGACGCCGAGCGGTCGGTGGGGGTGGTGAGGCAGGGGACGGGCTGGGTGCCCGTCCTGCGGCCCGTGGAGGGCCGCTCCACGGTGGAGGACGTGGGCCCGGCCCAGTAGCGCCAGGCGCCGCGGTGGTGCTGGAGCTCCAGGAGCTCCAGCACCTGGTCGTCGGCGCGGAGCTCGCCGGCGCGCAGTCCATGGGATGGACTCCCTCCGCCAATCGGGACGGTGTAGAGGAATCCCCGTATTGGTCAGCGTGTCCCAAGGGGGCACGTATTTACGCAAGGGGGGCCGGCCCGCCCTTTGAATATCGCCATGCCCCGGTGCGTCGCTGACCCTGCGCGGGTCCGTGGTTGTCGGGGTAGGCTGGATGTCGGAGGCACCGCGCGATGGGCACCAACACGAGCATCAACAACTGGGACGGTCGCACGCTGGGAAACCATCGTGTGATTGGCCGATATTGGGAGGCCGGTAAGGCCATGGGCCAGCGATTCGCGCACGTGTTTGCGACTCTCGCCCCATCAGGCGGCGCGGGGGTTGGAGTCATCCTGGCGGGTGATGACCTCCCAGCGGGATGGAGGTTGGTTGTCAGTACCGACAAGGGCAAGGGCCCGTCCCGCATGATGGTGGAGTTCGAGCGCACGCCAGCGGGCGACGATAGCGGCGGAGCGGTCTCGCAGGAGGACACGGCGGGGCTTGCCGATGGTCTCGACGCGTTGTCGAGCGTCATGGAGACACTGGCGGACGACAGCGCGGCGCGCGCGCGCCTGGCTCATTCATCCGATGCGGCCGCTGCGGAGCGCCTACGCGCGCAATTGGCGGGTTTCAGCGCGTCCCTCGGTGCGCGGCCCGACCACGTGCAAAACCAACGGGCGCCAGGCCGCCGCGTCCCGGTGTTGCTCGCATGCGCTGGTGTCGTGGGTGTGGCCGTCGTCGCTGCTGTTGGCCTGCTCAGCCGACAAGGACCGGCTCGGATTGGTGACGTGCGGCCCACCGTCGAGCCGGTCTCGCTGACGGATGTCGAGCAGCACAATGGGGTTGGTGGTGGTGGGCTCGCATGGGCCGTTGCGGCCGAGGCCCAAGCTCCAGTCTCCGTGACGGTGCGGCTGCCTCGGGGATATTTCCGCGACATGCCGGAGAGCGAGGGGCCCGTGGTGCCGCACCAAGCAGTCCCGCGCAAGGGGAAGTGCGAGGGGTCCGAGGTGGCTCTGCGAGGCGCGTGTTGGCACAAGGGCGACCCGCGAGAGAAGAAGGACGGGAAGTGCCCCGATGACAAGTGGCAGTGGCGCGGGGAGTGCTACGTCCCAGTGGTGCTGGAGTCACGGAGCATGAGGAGCGGCAAGGACGAGTAGGGCGGGGGGGGAAAACCCCACCAATATCCGCTCATCCCCCTTGATCCCTGGCCAACACTCGGGGGAGGCTCTCGGGCGACAAGTCCAGCAGGGGCCCGTCCGGCTGGCCCCCCAAAGCTACGTCCTGGTGTTAGCGGCACCCGGGCGTGGTATAGCTGTGAGCGGCATCCCAAGTCGGGGACTCCTTAGCCGGACGCCCCGTGGAGGATGCCTGCCGTATGGAGGCCCTTTGGCGCGTGCCGCTAACACGCGTCAGGGGGCCTCTGCTTTTGGTGGCGAGTGTCCAGCGACTTTAGCGGAGTCGAAGAGCGGCACACCTGCACGGCGGACTTGCAGGATTTGCTGCAACAGGTCCAACGGGCTGTCGAGTGGCAGGGGCTGAGGGCGGCGCACGCCGAACAGACCCTGGAGGAGGCCCGCCGCGAGCTGGGGCGGCTCCGCGAGCAGGCGCGCGATGACGCCGCCGCGCTGGCGGAGCTCCGCGGCGACGTCGCGCGGCTCCGGGAGGAGCGCTCCGGCCTGGTGCGCGCGATGGTGACCGCGCAGCTCCGTCTCTCGGCGGTGCGGCCTGGAGACTGCCTCCTGTCGTTTGGCCGGGACTCGGCCCCCCCCGTGCGCCTGGTCGCAGTGGAGATGACGGGGACCTGGCCGCCTGCCCCCATCGAGGGGGAGGACGACACGGACGCCAAGGGCTAGCCCATGGCGCGTCGCTGGAGTGGCACGCCAACGCCGGTCGGCGGGCTGCCCCTGTTGCCCGGGCAAGGGCACAGGGAGCGCCCTGGCGCACCGCCACGCGCGCAGGCGCGGGGGCAGGCGCGCCGCTCCGGTCTCGACGTTGGGCCGTCGACGGGGCCGTCTACGCTGCCAGCGGAGACGGTGGCGGAGCTGCGCCAGGCGACGGCAGACGGCCGGCGGCGGCTGGGGCAGAAGCAGCGCATCCAGGACGAGTACGCGCGCCGCAACCGCGAGCGGCGGCGGCGGCGAGCGTTGGCCATCCAGTCCGGCAAGGACAAGCCGGTGGTGGGCCCGGTCGGGTTTCGGCCGTCCGAGGTGTCCAAGCCAGGTGCGTACGTGACGCTGGAGGACTGCCACGGGCTCCACGACCTCGTGCGCGGCTCGCCTGGCGCTGCGGCCGAGCTGGCCGAGCTGCGCGCGAGCCACCCGTCACGCCAGGCCGCGCCGCCTGCTGCGCTGGCCATCGCTGCGGCCCTCTACGCCACGCGCAAGGCCACCACGGGCGCGGACCTCATGGATTGCGCCTCCCTCGGCTGGCAGGTGCCAGTGCGGACCTGGTGCGAGCTCATCGGGTACTCGGAGAGGGCGGTACAGGCCGCGATGGCCTGGCTGGCGGATGAGGGCTACATCCGCCGCCACGCGGACTACGTCACGGTGCAGCACCTCACGCGCCTTCGGCCGGAGTGGGACCAGCTCGACGCGTGGCGCGATGCACGCGGCAAAGAGCGCCGCTGGGTGCAGGTCTACTCCGTGACCTACCTGACGGTCGCCGGCGCGGCCTGGCTGGAGCGCGCTGGCTTCGACGTGGTGCCGACCCGTGCTCATGGCCAAGCGTGGCGCCGTACGGGCTTCATCGCGCACATGGGCCGAGCGCTGAATCGCCTGTGGAGAACCGTACGGCGGAGGCTGAGCGGTAGTGGCTCCTCCGCCGTAGGCGCTGTACCTGTTTGCACCCCTTACCCTGCAACGCAGGTGGTAGATGTATCTAAGCGCAGCACCTCCCCCACGGAATCAGCCAAGCCCGACCGGGAGCTAAGTGGGCGGAGTCGTCCCCCGGAGGGGACGACGTCGAATGGAGGCCCATCAGCCAAGCCCGGCTCCATGCCCGCTGGAGCGGCTATCCCTCGGGTGGAGAGCGCGCCCGCCAAGGCGGGACGCGCTGACATGAGAGGCCCATCAGCCGAGCTCGTGGGCCCCCTCCCGGTGGCATCGTCGCCCAGTTGGCGAGACAAACTCAGCCTCACCGCTGAGGGCATTGCCGCGGGGCTGGCCTGGGAGGGGGGCGGGCTGGTCGCGTACGCCGAGCTCGTGGAGCGGTGCTGGACTCGGACGGTCCCCGTCCAGGTGCTGGCACCTGCGGATGCGCCAGGCACGTCCCGCCGTCGCTACCGCCAGCCGTCCACGTGGCGGTGCCGGAGCTGCGGGGCCGTGTCGTCGCGCAACCCGAGCTCGGACCGTCCACTCCGCCACGCGGAGGGGTGTGCTGCCGTCGGGGCCTGGCGTGCGGCGGGGCCCGCGACCGAGCTGGTCTGGTCTCCGGCTGTGACGCCCGAGCTGGCCTGGCCGGAGGACTGGGCCGCGCACCCTGAGCTGCGGCCGCGCCTGCGCAGGCTGTTTGGGCCGGTACTGGCCGAGCTGACGCGGCGGCTGCAAGCTCACGCCGAGCAGACGCGCCGCGCCGAGGAGGCGCAGCAGGCCGCTGCCGCGGCCGAGCGCGCCCGCTTGGACGCTTGGATGTCTAAACATCCAAGCGCTTGGACGTCTGTGCGTGCAGATGAGGCTATCCGATGCACCGCGGATGACCCGCCAGGTCCGCTGGGGCGGCCGGTGTTGTGCCTGTGCGAGCAGTGTGTGGACCTGCGGAGGAGGGACGACTGATGATGCGCGACACGTGGGCGGAGGCAGGGCGCCTGAATCCACATCGGTGCGAGCGTGGGCCGAAGCCGTTTGCCCCGCCGGTGCCGGCGGCGCATGGCGCTGGCTCCGCGGCGGCCGTCGAGCTGCCCCCAGAGGCACGCGACCCACGCACTTGGGGCACGCCGGCGCGGATGGTGCCGCTCAAGGAGGCGGCGCGTAAGGCTCGCGTGGACGAGTCCACGATGAGGCGGTGGTGCGTGCAGGGATGGGTGCTCGCGGAGCGCTTGGCTGGCGGACACGGCCCGTGGCTCGTTGCGGTGGACGTCCGAGGTATCCCGGTGTCAGCTCCGGAGGTCAACCCCGGAGGTGACCATGCCCGCTCGCCGCGGTCGCGCCGATAGGCGCGTAGATGCTCAGGTGTCTAAGCGCTCAAATGCTAAGACGCATAAGAGTATAAATGGTGAAATGTTTGGACGTCTGGGCGTGCGTGCCGCGTGTTACCTCCGGGTCTCGCGAGGCAGCCAGACGGTCGATAACCAGCGGGCGCCGCTTGAGCGCGTGGTGGTTGCTCGTGGCTGGACGCCGGTCTGGTACGAGGAGACCGTCAGCGGTGCGGCAGGGCGGCGCCCCGTGTACGAGCAGATGATGCGGGACGCGCAGTCAGGTCACGTCAGCGTCGTTGTCGTGGCTGCGCTGGACCGGCTGGGTCGGTCGATGTCCCAGCTCGTGACCGCGATTGAGCAACTGCACTCGTGGGGGGCGAGCGTCGTTGCCCTCCGAGAGGGCCTGGACACCGCATCGGCCGGAGTCGTGCGTACGATGCTGGTAGGAGTGTTTGCGGCGCTCGCTGATGCCGAGCGCCAGTACATCTCCGAGCGGACGCGCGCAGGTTTGGCGCGCGCGCGCGCTCAGGGCACAAAGAGTGGCCGTCCAATCGGCCGACCGCGCAAATACGTGGACCAGGTGCGCGCCGGCGCGAAGCTGCTGGCAGTTGGTGACGCGTCCATGCGCGACGTCGCGCGGCGAGTTGGGGTGCCCCTGACAACCCTGCGCGACCATCTTGCGAGGGAGCGCGCCGCGCGAGAGGAGGCCGAGCGCGCCGCGCGTGACGCCGTGGGTAGGATGGCAGCCGCCGCCGACCGTGCGCGGAAACCCTAGGTTGTGGCGGCCGCGCGCGCGGCCCGAAAATCACGGGGTTGTCCGGGTAGGGTTCGGCGCGCGGCAATCGGTCGGTTTGCGCGCGCCGACCAGGCCCGCCGGCGAGCTCCAGGACCACGACCAGGTGCCGGAGCTCGAGCTCGGGCCGGGCCCTGGCGGTCAGTGGAGGTGGTGGGCCTCTCGGCGCGGCGGTAGCGCGTCGATGCGGCGATAGTCGATATCGGAGTGACCGAGCGCTCCGACTGCGCGGCGGAATGCCTCGGTGACGATGACGAGGGTTGGCGCGTCTGCGACCCGGAACGCATCGGCGGCAGGGAGCGACGACTCGTCAAGCCAGTAGTCCTCGGGGAGTGTCCAGTCCTCGCGCTCGCACACAGCGCATTGCCGACGCGGCCCCGGGATGCTGTCGGGATGGAGTGCGCCTGCGAGTGGTAGCGCGAGCTCGACGAGCTGCTCGCCGCCCACGAGCTCCGTCCGCACGGGCGTAATGCCGCGCAGGCCCCGCGCCTGCACCGCGGCCAGGGCGTCCTCGCGCAACAGCACTCCCCACGGGGGCATGACGAGCGTTGCCGGGCCCCATGTCCCGCTTGCTGCGCCCAGCAGAGGACCAAACTCCGTGCCCGGCATGAGGCATGTGCCTGGTGGACACACCGCGCGCACCTGGTCGCGGAGGTGTGAGTAGGTTGCCCAGTCCTCCGGGCCGCCCGTGGCCTGGAGCTGGGCCGCGAGCTCGGTGTGGGGCGCCAGGTCGACGTTGGGATAGGCCAGGAGTCCCGCCCACGTCTCCCCGCATCCCGGGCAGTCGCGGAGCCCAGGCAGGCTCCATCGCCGCGCGCTGGTCGTGAGCTCTCCGGACCATCGGGGCCAGGCGTGGCTGCGGTCGATGACGTAATAGGTCATTGGCGCTGGTACGGCTGGAGAGAGGGGGCGGCTTGCCAGTACGTCATAGGGATGCCGAATAGGTTGTAGCGCTGGACCATGTAGCTCGCTCTCTCGTAGTTGGCCGCCTTGGTCGCCTGTCCCTTGGTGGAGCGTATCCACTCGTCCCACTCTGTGTTCCACGGCCCGCGGTACGGGAGCCTGTGGAGGTACTGGTGCTCGTCGAGGGCCATCCAGAGGGTCCAGTCATGGACGTTGATGCCGCGGCCGCGGAAGTAGCCGCGGAACGCCTGCGGGAAGATGTGGTGGCGCTCCTTGGGCCGTCGCGCCCACTCCTTGGCTTGTTGCTCCGCCTCTACCTGGCTCGGCAACTGCTCGGGCCGATACCAGTGGATGACGAGGACTGGTTGCGGTGCCGGGCCCGCGAGCGGTGCGCCCCAGTTGCGCTGGGGGTTGGCAATGGGAGGGCGGACCGGCGCGCCGGGAAATCGCGCGCGGACGACGCTGGGGCTCGCGGCCACCAGGTCCTCGCAGATGTAGAGGCCGCACACCTCACCGACGCACGCCGGCATGAGGCAGCGGTCAGCCTCCGGGTCGTCGCACTCCGTGTCGTCGTGGTCGTCCGTAAGCGGCACGGTGGCGCACGACAGTGCGGCCGCGGCCGTGAGTAGCAGCCAGGTCCAGCGCATCGGTTAACCCCCCAGTGGTCGACCGATGCTAGCGGATATGCCGGGGCGCGCGCATACCACCAGGGGGGTATGGCCGACCGGTGAATAGGCGGGTAGTTTGTGCGTATAAACGTTTGAGTGCTTGAATTGACAAGTGCTTGAGCGTCGGAGCGTGCGAATGGTTAAGAGAGTATGTGGTGTGTGTGGGTGTATGTTGACTCTGTGCGGCTGCTTTGGCCTGGCCGCCACGGACGACGATGGGCGGGAGCTGGGGACCCTGGATGCGTCGGATGTGATGGCCGACCTCCGCATGGAGCTCGACGTTGCCGAGGCGTGCCTCCCTGCCTTGCACCCGGGGATGAGCGACGAGCTCCGCGCCTGCCTGTCGGGGGTGGCGGCTGCGTTGAGCGCCATGCGCGCCACGCTCGACGGGCGTAGGGCGTAGGGTGGGTGTCTAAACGTTTGGGCGTGTGGACGTGTGGACGTGTATCGGCTTATGTTGATGATGGAGGTGCGGACGTGATTGTTGCTCTCATGAGTCAGAAGGGGGGGGTCGGTAAGTCGACCCTCGCGGCCGCGGTGGCGTGGGAACTCCACACACGCGGCCACTCGGTCCTGGTCGTAGACGCCGACCCTCAAGGGACGGTGGTCGCGACAGGGGAGGCCGCGGCGGAGCAGGGAGTGCCAGCGCCCACGATTGTGGCGCTGGGCAAGGACATGTGGCGGCCCGAACAGCTCCCACGCCTGGCCGAGAGCTACGACATGGTGGTCATCGACACCCCGGGTAGGGCCGGGGACATCCAGCGCGCCGCCCTGATGGTCAGTGGAGTCGCAGTCATCCCCATTGGGCAGACGGCTGCCGACGCGTGGGCGACGCGCAAGGCCCTGGAGGTGGTCGAGGAGGCCCAGATATCGCGCCCCGAGCTCCAGGCCGTCCTCTGCTGCGCCAAGGTCCAGCCCCACACCGTCGTGGGCAGAGGCGCGAGGGATGTTGCGGAGGGCGCAGGTGTCCGCGTGCTCCGCACCGAGATTACGTATCGCGTCGGCTGGCAGGAGTGTCTAGGCGCAGGCATGGGGGCCGGGCAGTACACGGACCCGGTTGCTGCGGAGGAGACCCGCGCCCTCGTGGACGAGCTCCTCGCGCTCGGCGGAACGCGGACGAAGACGAAGACGAAGACGAAGACGAAGAAGAAGGAGGGACACCACCGTGGTCGCTAAGAAGAAGGGGAAGCCGAAACACTCCATCAAGGCCCCAGCCGTTGCCGAGGCATTTGTCGCGGGCGCCAGCCCTGCCGCCCCAGCGGCCCCGGCGGTTGAGCGCGACCGCAAGCCGAGGACGCTCCTCCTGTCCTCGGAGGCGCATATGCGTCTCCAGATGGAGGCCATGCGCAAGGGCAAGGAGAGGTCGGAGATTGTGGACCAGCTGATACTGGAGCACCTGCCGCCGGTGGGCTGACTGCCAGTGGGGATGGATGGCTTGACGGGCGCCGCGGCACTGGCGCCCGTTTGGCGTTTCAGGGGCCCTGGCTGGAGCTCCTGGAGATGCGGCACCTGGTCGTGGAGCTCGCCGGCGCGCGCGATTTGCGCGCCAGTACGCGTAATGCGCGTGAGGTCCCCTCCGCGCCTGATTCGCCTAGCTCCTTTTCGGCCGCGAATTTGCGACACGTACTCACGTTGACGGCGGCAGTCCGCTGCGTCGAGCGACCCCGACCGGTCCCCTCCGAGGACGGGACCGCGCGCCCAATGAGGCTGGGGCGGCGCCGGGCTGCCGTCGTCAACGCCACTACTCGCCGCGGGGCTGCGCGATGGATATCGCCAACGACAAGCCGAGCAGCACCCAGCGCCGCGGGGCGCAGCGCCGCGCCAAGCATGGCCGCCGCGGTCGCCCTGCCACCAACCCCGACCGATGGCCGCGCACCTATCGCGAGATGCTGGCCCGTGCGAGGGGTGACAGGGCCAAGGTCGCGGAGGCCAACCGTTGGGCTCGCGAGCGTGGGTTGGAGCTGGACCCCCTGGCCGTGCTGGCCGAGCAGGCCGGCCGAGAGCTCCACGCGACTCCCGCGCAGACCACGGAGCTGCCCGATGCCGGCCCCGTGATCGACGGGACCTATACGCAGGTGGCCGCGGCCGAGCCCGCGCCGGAGCTCGACGACCAGGCCGCGGCCGAGCCTGCGCCGGAGCTCGACGACCAGGCCGCGGCCGAGCC
>NZ_JAKCFI010000029.1 GCF_021412625.1 Myxococcus stipitatus
CAACGACCGGAACTCGCAAGAATCCGGCTCGCTGAGGGGCAGTGTGCCCATTCGCAACCGCTCCCCATCATTCAGTCGGTTCGAGAACGGGCCGCGCTCCCTCAACCACCGTGCGCGGCAACACTTGAGTCGCTCCTCGTGACCGCGAGGAGCGTGGATTGAAACCAGTCGGCCTTGGCCTGCGCCTTCAGCTTGGACATGTCGCTCCTCGTGACCGCGAGGAGCGTGGATTGAAACGAGGGACAGGTTCCGCACTGGCCTCCGCACGCGTGTCGCTCCTCGTGACCGCGAGGAGCGTGGATTGAAACGGTGAAGCCACCGCTGTCGAGTGCCCACGGGGCAGTCGCTCCTCGTGACCGCGAGGAGCGTGGATTGAAACGCGCAGAAGGCGTCATAGTGCTCCTTGGACTTCTCGTTGCTCCTCGTGACCGCGAGGAGCGTGGATTGAAACCCGTGCGATGGTCCCACGCCACTGCCCCTCTACACGTCGCTCCTCGTGACCGAGAGGAGCGTGGATTGAAACCAACGACGGCACAACCACCGCCAGCGTCGCATTGTCGCTCCTCGTGACCGCGAGGAGCGTGGATTGAAACCATCGCGTCGCTCACAGTCGCTCCTCACTCGTAGTCGCTCCTCGTGACCGCGAGGAGCGTGGATTGAAACCAGAGCACTTGGTATCCGGTGTGGCTGCCACGTCGCTCCTCGTGACCGCGAGGAGCGTGGATTGAAACCCGGTCGAGTTCCGCGTCGGCTGCTGGCCCGGGTCGCTCCTCGTGACCGCGAGGAGCGTGGATTGAAACGAGTGCGTGGTCAACGCGAGCGCCGCGGCGCCCGCGTCGCTCCTCGTGACCGCGAGGAGCGTGGATTGAAACGCCCACGCCGTCGCATGCGCTGCCGTCGCCAGGTCGCTCCTCGTGACCGCGAGGAGCGTGGATTGAAACGACTGCTGGACGGAGACAGCGGCCCAAGTCCACATGTCGCTCCTCGTGACCGCGAGGAGCGTGGATTGAAACCTGGGTCCTCGGGCTCCGTCACCACGGGCGTGATGTCGCTCCTCGTGACCGCGAGGAGCGTGGATTGAAACCGGGAGTGGGTCGGCGAGCGGCAGGCGCTCGAAGTCGCTCCTCGTGACCGCGAGGATCGTGGATTGAAACACTACGCCGGGCTTATATCCGGTGTGTTTGGCCCGTCGCTCCTCGTGACCGCGAGGAGCGTGGATTGAAACGCGTGACGTCCTGGCAGGGTCAGCATGTCCTTAGTCGCTCCTCGTGACCGCGAGGAGCGTGGATTGAAACACGTGGTGCCTCCAGTGAAAGGTGCGTCCTCACGTCGCTCCTCGTGACCGCGAGGAGCGTGGATTGAAACTACCCCACCGTGCCGCACCTCAGCACCGGGCTACCGTCGCTCCTCGTGACCGCGAGGAGCGTGGATTGAAACACGTTCTGCGCGACCAGGAGGTTGGGCGCGGCGGCGGTCGCTCCTCGTGACCGCGAGGAGCGTGGGTTGAAACCACCACTACCTGGGCGCCGTGCTCGTGGAGCTGGACGTCGCTCCTCGTGACCGCGAGGAGCGTGGGTTGAAACGTGCTCGACGCCGCCGCCCCGCCATCCGAGGTACAGTCGCTCCTCGTGACCGCGAGGAGCGTGGGTTGAAACCCGCCAATCGCGGTGCGCGCGCAGGTATCCCCGACGTCGCTCCTCGTGACCGCGAGGAGCGTGGGTTGAAACGAGCCGCGCCCCTACCAGCGGCGCGCCATGGAGTCGCTCCTCGTGACCGCGAGGAGCGTGGGTTGAAACCCGACGGCCGAGCAGGGCCGGAAGGCCATCTGGTCGCTCCTCGTGACCGCGAGGAGCGTGGGTTGAAACGCGTCGAGCACCGCGACGTAGCAGACCCCCTTGTAGTCGCTCCTCGTGACCGCGAGGAGCGTGGGTTGAAACGTCGACCTGAGCGGGGCGTACGACTCCGAGGGCAAGTCGCTCCTCGTGACCGCGAGGAGCGTGGGTTGAAACCGCGTTGCCGGCTGGTACTGGCGCAAGGGCAACGGTCGCTCCTCGTGACCGCGAGGAGCGTGGGTTGAAACGCCGCGCTGGCGCTGGTGAGTCTGGTTGGTGCCGTCGCTCCTCGTGACCGCGAGGAGCGTGGGTTGAAACCAGTTCGGCTCGCTCGTCATCGACGCGCGAGCTCGTCGCTCCTCGTGACCGCGAGGAGCGTGGGTTGAAACTCGGAGGTCTTGATGAAAACGGACACGCACTCGGTGTCGCTCCTCGTGACCGCGAGGAGCGTGGGTTGAAACTGCCGCGCTATCACCCCCCTCCATCCTGCTGCCCGTCGCTCCTCGTGACCGCGAGGAGCGTGGGTTGAAACCACCAGGTCCTCGAGCTGCAGCGCCTGGACGACGGTCGCTCCTCGTGACCGCGAGGAGCGTGGGTTGAAACTGGGTGGGCTCGGGCTCGTCGGCCTCGACGCCCGTCGCTCCTCGTGACCGCGAGGAGCGTGGGTTGAAACACCAGGTCGCGGCAGTGATCCGCATCCCGGAGGGTCGCTCCTCGTGACCGCGAGGAGCGTGGGTTGAAACGTCGGGAGCATCCCCTTCTGGTGCATAGGCGAGGTCGCTCCTCGTGACCGCGAGGGGCGTGGGTTGAAACAACCGCGGCGTGTGGTGCGTCCTCAACCCGGAGGGTCGCTCCTCGTGACCGCGAGGAGCGTGGGTTGAAATCCGACGGCCTCCGCCGCCTTGTCGAGCGCCGCGCCGTCGCTCCTCGTGACCGCGAGGAGCGTGGGTTGAAACCCATGAAGGCCGCGACCACGATCTACGGTGGTGGTCGCTCCTCGTGACCGCGAGGAGCGTGGGTTGAAACACGACTCCTCCCAGCGCGGCCCCGCCTCCAGGGGTCGCTCCTCGTGACCGAGAGGAGCGTGGGTTGAAACGTGATGGTTCCGGAGAGCGCGCAGAACCTGGTTCGTCGCTCCTCGTGACCGCGAGGAGCGTGGGTTGAAACTCACCGGCGGACAGAGACGCACCGAACGTCTTGTCGCTCCTCGTGACCGCGAGGAGCGTGGGTTGAAACACGGAGAATCTGAAATGAATAGCGTCCACTTCAGTCGCTCCTCGTGACCGAGAGGAGTGTGGGTTGAAACCGGCAAGAAATGCACACTACGCTTGTGCCGTGATGGTCGCTCCTCGTGACCGCGAGGAGCGTGGGTTGAAACCCCTACGACGGCACCGACGTCAGGCCACTCCTGGTCGCTCCTCGTGACCGCGAGGAGCGTGGGTTGAAACACGAACTGCTCTCCGATGGGCGCTGGCACACCTGGGTCGCTCCTCGTGACCGCGAGGAGCGTGGGTTGAAACCGTAGCGCGAACGGCTCGACGGCGGCCGTCCTGTCGCTCCTCGTGACCGCGAGGAGCGTGGGTTGAAACCCCGGTTCCTCATCGTCGACGGCGTCCATGTCGTCGCTCCTCGTGACCGCGAGGAGCGTGGGTTGAAACCGGTACGCCGCCACGGCGACCGACCGCAGGGACGTGTTGCTCCTCGTGACTGCGAGGAGCGTGGGTTGAAACGGGCTCAAGGGAGGCGTACCGATGAAGGTCCCCGTCGTCGCTCCTCGTGACCGCGAGGAACGTGGGTTGAAACGTGTGGGCGACGGTGTTGGGGCCATCGACAGCGGTCGCTCGTCGTACCGCGAGGAGCGTGGGTTGCAATGAGAGCAGCACAGCGGTGTTCGCGGTGGCGCGCTTGTAGCTCCTCGTAACCGCGAGGGACGCCTGGATGCACGGCCTGCACCTGTGCCCTCATAGATAGAGGCGCGAGGAGTTCGTTGGCCCAGGCTCCCGCCGAAGGCAGTGCCTCGTGGCAATGGCGGCTCCAGCACATTCATCCAAGGGTCCTGCACCAGGGCTGTCAGAGCCGTGTCCTCACGACAGACGAGAGGACTCCACAAGAGTCTCGATGCCGGCCTCGACGAACCGGATCGAGCAAAGAGCAGCTTCCTCCGCCGACCCGAGTGGTCGCTCCCACCGCAAGTCATGGCCCCGAGGGAGGTCCCCGGCCACCCCTGGCGAGTCATTGAGGCCAGCCCTGCTTCCCCACGGGGCATACCACTCAGGGGGGATAGAGTCGCGTCAGGATTCATGGGATGACAGGTAGCGATTGGCGCGTTACCGTCACGTCCACGTCCCCCGGGGGAGCGAATGTCAGACAAGACGTCCGAGGAGCAGGATGTCGGGACCACGAAGGGGAGTGCCCCTCGTACCGTCACGAGCGAGCCACTCGCCCACGTGACGCAGGACCGGCGAGAGCACCTGCTCCGAGAGCACCTCGAGGAAGTCGGCCGTCTCGCAGAGGCCTTCGCCGCTCGCGAGGACATGCGGAAGTTCGCCGAGCAGGCGGGCCGCTGGCATGACCTGGGCAAATACCGGCAGCACTTCCAGGACCGGATTCGCAAGGAGAATGGCTTCGAGGCCCACCTCGAGCCAGACGTGGATGGAGCCCGACGCAATGACGCCAAAGGCAGTCAGTCCACGGACAAGGACCACTCGACCGCCGGGGCGCTCTGGGCGCTGCGCAAGGACCAGCGACTCGGCGTCCTGGCGATGGCCATCATCGGTCACCACGGAGGACTGCGGGACGCGGAAGCCTTCAGGGACCGCATCCGTCGCGAAGACAAACGACGCCTCCTCGATGAGGCCTTGACCAAGAGCCCCCCTGAGGACCTGCTCGCAATGCTCCCGGGGCTCGACTTCGCGCCCCTCGAGCGGCTCTCCAAACTCAAACTCGAGTTCTGGACCCGGATGCTCTTCTCCGCGCTGGTCGACGCGGACTTCCTCGACACCGAGCGCTTCTTCGATGCCGACCGGAACAAGGAACGCCAGGTCGGCGTGACGCTGGCTCAACTGGCCGACGCGCTCCGCTCCTTCCTGGACAAGAAGCAGAGCGGAGCCGCGGACACCCCAGTGAACCGCGTCCGCCGAGAGGTCCTCTCGGCCGTGCTCGCCGCCGCCCCGAGCCCCCCAGGCGTCTTCAGCCTCACCGTCCCGACGGGCGGAGGCAAGACACTCACCTCCATGGCGTTCGCCCTGGAGCATGCGCGAGCTCACGGTCACCAGCGGGTCATCGTGGCCATCCCCTACACCTCGATCATCGAGCAGAGCGCGGGAGTCTATCGGGAAGCCCTCGGCGCACTCGGCGACGTCGTCATCGAGCACCACTCCGCCATGGACCCGCGCCGCGAGACGGCGCTCAACCGGGTCGCCAGTGAGAACTGGGATGCACGGCTCATCGTCACGACCACCGTCCAGCTCCTGGAGAGCCTCTTCGCGTGTCGGACGTCCGCCTGCCGCAAGCTGCACAACATCGCCCACAGCGTCATCGTGCTCGACGAAGCGCAGACCCTCCCGCCCGCGCTGCTGACCTCCATTCTCGACGCGCTCGGAACCCTGGTGGAGGACTATGGCTGCTCGGTGGTCATCTGCACCGCGACTCAACCCGCGCTGGGCCGCCGCCCGGGCTTCCCCGAGGGTTTCCCCGCGGTCCGCGAGCTGGTCCCCCCGGAGCTCGAGGCCTTCGAGCGACTGCGACGCGTGAAGGTGCACTGGCCCTCGAGCCGTGAGCCCACTCCCTATCCCGAGCTGGCCCACGCCGTCGCACGGGAGCGGGACGTGCTCGCCGTCGTCCACAAGCGGGACGATGCACGCAAGCTCTGCGAGCTGGTGGACGCGGAGGTTCACGGGCCACAGACGTTGCACCTGTCGGCCCTCATGTGCCCCGAGCATCGCTCGAACGTCCTCGCGGACATCCGCGCGCGGAAGGCCCGGGGAGAACCGGTGCGGTTGGTGGCCACCCAGCTCGTCGAGGCCGGAGTGGACCTGGACTTCGCCATTGTCTACCGGAGTCTCGCGGGGCTGGACTCCCTGGCGCAGGCCGCCGGCCGCTGCAACCGCGAAGGGCTGCTGGCGGGGCTCGGCGAGCTGCGCCTCTACGAGGCGGAGACACAGCCGCCCCGAGGCGTTCCCCAGGCGGCGCTGGCGGTGACGCGGACCCTGCGCGAGCAGTATCCCGACCTGGACCTGTTCGCGCCCGAGAGCTTCCGCCTCTACTTCGAGCGGCTCTATGCGAACGCCAGCCGGGATGGAAAAGGCATCCAGAAGCACCGGGAGGAGCTGCGCTTCGAGGCCACCTCGAAGGCGTTCAAGCTGGTCGAGGACGAGTGGAGCGCGCCCGTCGTCGTGCCGTACCCGGGCTGCGAGCCCTGGCTCGATGAGCTCAGACGACTGGGCCCCTCCCGCGAGCGGCTGCGGGCCTTGCAGCGCTTCACGGTGACGGTCCCCCGCAAGCTGCGCGATGCCTGGGTCGAGCGCGAGCTGGCGCGGTTCGCCTCGGACACGGTGGTGTTCCTCGGGCCGGAGCATGGGCCCGCCTACGACGAGACCTTCGGCCTGGTGCCGGCGCGTGTCGGAATCCTCGACCCGCACCTGCTCATCCCAGGATGACTGGCGACTTTCAGGAGGAATGGATGAAGACAGCAGCGAGCAAACGGATGCGCGTGCGCGCCCGGGGGCCGGTGGCCTGTTTCACGCGGCCGGAGATGAAGGCGGAGCGGGTCAGCTACGAGGTGATGACACCCTCGGCCGCCCGAGGCGTGCTGGAGGCCATCCTCTGGAAACCGGCGATTCGCTGGCACATCCACGAGATTGCCGTCCTGGCCGAGGTCCGGTGGACGAGCTTCCGGCGCAACGAGGTGAACAGCCGCGCGGTGGTGGGGAAGTTCGACTACGCCGCCGACGAGGACCGCGCCCAACGCAACACGGTGGCGCTGCGCGATGTGGACTACCTCATCACCGCCTCCTTCTCGATGGTGCCCGGAAAGAGCGGCCCCGAGGACAACGTCCGCAAGTTCGAGGAGATGTTCGAGCGACGCCTGGAAAAGGGACAGTTCTTCCAGGCCCCCTACCTGGGGTGCCGCGAGTTCGCGGCGCGGGTGGAGCCGGCCTCCGCGGACCTGAACCCCTTGGCCTCGGAGCACCGCTCGCTCGGGCTGATGTTCTTCGATTTCGACTTCGGCGAGCCCGGAGGCACGGTGCGCCCGCTGTTCTTCGAGGGACGCCTGGACCGGGGCGTGCTCCAGGTGCCGACCCGAGACGAGGTCCTGAAGCACAACGGGGGATTGTCATGATGCTCACCGCGCTCAATGACTATGCACGGGAGCGAGGTCTGGTGGACGACCCGCTCTACGAGACCAAGGCCGTCGACTTCCTCATCCGGCTCGATCGCAAGGGAAAGCTCCTCGGCCTGGAGCCCACCCAGGACGAGAAGGGGCGGGGAATCCCCATGTCGATTCCCCGGCTCCCACCGCGCTCGGTGAACGTGTCCGCGGGCTTCCTGGCGGACAACACCAAGTACGTGCTGGGGCACGACCCGGAGACCGCATCGCGCGAGGGCAAGGCCAACAAGGGCGTGGCGCGTCTGGCCGCGTTCTTGAAACTCGTGCGAGAGGCCCTCGCGGACGTCGACGTGCCGGAGCTGCGCGCGGTGGAGGGGTTCCTCGCCAATGACGCGGCGCGGGCGAAGGCCATCGCGGAGCGCAGCGCCGAGGAATGGACGGGCGCGGAGATGCTCGCGTTCAAGGTGGGGGACTCGACGGAGCTGGTGCATGAGCTTCCGGACGTTCGCGCGTGGTGGGAGCGACGGAGCCAGAAGGTGGCCTCCCTGGGGAAGAAGGGGCTCTGCCTGGTGAGCGGGAAGATGGGTGTCCTGGCGGATACTCATCCCAAGCTCAAGAACGTGCCTTCGGCCCAAGGGGCGGGGGCCTCGCTGGTGTCGTTCAACGCGAGCGCTTTCACGTCGCATGGGTTCGAGCAGGGCGACAACGCGCCCGTCTCGCAGCAGGCCGCCCTGGGCTACACGGCCGCGCTGAACGACCTGCTCCGCAAGTCGGACGAGCGCCGCTTTCGACAGGGCATCCAGCTCGGGGAGGACTCGGTGCTGGTCTTCTGGACGAACAGCACGGCCGAGCAGGAGAGTCAGCTGCTGGCCATGATGGACCCGACGGAGGCCGATGTCCGTCGCTTCGTCGAGGCCCCGTTCCGAGGCGTGGAGCCGAGCGACCTGGACACGCGGCGCTTCTACGCCGTGACGCTCGCGGGGAACTCTGGCCGCGTCGCCGTCCGGGACTGGTTCCAGACGAGCCTGGGCGAGGTGAAGCAGAACCTGCGTCGCTACTTCGCGGACCTCCGCCTGGGGGACAGCGCACCGAGTGGCCCCGTCCCCATCTGGCGGATGCTCAAGGCCGTGGAGGCCCCCTCGGGGCGCGGGCTCACGCCGGATGTCTCGACCCGGATGCTCGGGGCGGCGCTCCGAGGGCATCCGTTCCCTCGGCAGCTGCTCTCCGCGGCGCTGGACCGACTCCGACTGCCCCCCTCGGACGACAAGCTCGAGCGCGAGCAGCTCCGACTCCGTGTCGCCCTCATCAAGGCCTATCTCATCCGTCATCGCGGCGACAACGCCGCTCCCCTGGAGGTCACCGTGTCACTGGACAAGAGCAATTCCTCTCAACCCTATGTCCTGGGGCGACTCTTCGCCGTGCTGGAGCGCTTGCAGGGCGCGGCGCTGAAGGACCTCAACGCCACCATTCGCGATCGCTACTTCGGCGCGGCCTCGCGCAATCCCGTCACGGTGTTCCCCCGGCTGCTCCAGCTCTCGGTGCACCATGCCTCCAAGGCCGACTCGGGTGCCCGGCTCGAGCGGCAGAAGGGCGAGGTCATGGCGCTGCTGCCTCCCAAGGCCCCCTTCCCGAGCGTGCTCACGCTGGAGGAGCAGGGCCTCTTCGCCGTGGGCTACTACCACCAGCGAGAGGCGTTCTTCGCCAAGCGAGCGCCCTCCGAGGGCGGGCCTTCGAGCGACGACTCGTCCGACGATTGATGTTGCCTGGTTCCAACCCCTTTCAAACAGAGGAAACACACCATGTCCGAACTCAAGAGCCGTCATGACTTCGTCCTGCTGTTCGATGTCCAGGATGGCAATCCCAATGGCGACCCCGATGCGGGGAACCTGCCGCGAATCGACCCCGAGACGGGGCATGGCCTCGTCACCGACGTGAGCCTCAAGCGCAAGGTGCGCAACTTCATCTCCCTGACCCAGGAGGGGAAGCCGGGGTTCGACATCTTCGTGAAGGAGAAGGCCGTCCTGAACGCGACCATCGACCGTGCCTACGAGGCGCTGAAGATCGACCTGAACGAGAAGCCCAAGAGCGCCGAGGACGGCAAGAAGCGGAACGACAAGGGCGTGGCCCAGGGGTCGGAGGTGGACCGGGGGCGCAAGTGGATGTGCGAGACGTTCTTCGATGTCCGCACCTTCGGCGCCGTGATGTCCACGGGCGCCAACGCCGGGCAGGTGCGTGGGCCCGTGCAGCTCACGTTCGCGCGCTCGGTGACGCCCATCGTCTCGCTGGAGCACTCCATCACCCGCATGGCCGTGGCGACGGAGGCGGAGGCGGAGAAGCAGGGCGGCGACAACCGCACCATGGGCCGCAAGAACACGGTGCCCTACGGGCTCTACATGGCCCATGGCTTCGTGTCTCCGTACCTCGCGAAGCAGACCTCGTTCTCCCAGGCCGACCTGGAGCTGCTCTTCAAGGCCTTCCTGCACATGTTCGAGCTGGACCGCAGCGCCGCGCGCGGGCTCATGTCGATGCGCAAGGTCATCGTGTTCAAGCACGGCTCGGAGCTGGGGAACGCGCCGGCGCATGCGCTGTTCGACCGCGTGAGCGCGACCCCGAAGCAGCCGGGCAAGCCGGCCCGGTCGTTCGCGGACTTCACCGTGACGGTGGATACGGCGGGGTTGCCCCAGGGCATCGAGGTGATGGACCTGTCCGCGTGAGCGGCGAGCAGTGGGTGTCGCTGTCCGCCCTCCAGCACCTGCTGTACTGCGAGCGGCAGGCGGCGCTCATCCACGTGGAGCAGCTCTGGCGCGAGGACGTGAACACCGCGTCGGGACGGCTGCTCCACGAGCGGGTGGACCTTCCCGGACATGATGCGCGTCCGGGGCGCAGAGTGGAGCGCGCCGTCCGGCTGGGGTCCGAGCGGCTGCGCATCTCCGGCCGCGCGGACCTCGTCGAGTACCACCCGGATGCCACCTGCCCCACCGGATGGCGCCCCTTCCCCGTGGAGGTGAAGCGCGCCCGACGTAAGTCGAGCGAGGCCGACCGGGTCCAGCTCTGTGCCCAGGCCCTGTGCCTGGAGGAGATGCTCGGCGTCGAGGTGCCCGAGGGCGCGCTCTACTTCGGCGCCCAGCACCGGCGACAGGCGGTGACCTTCGATTCGGCGCTCCGGGCGAGGACGGAGGAGGCCATCGCGCGGATGCATGGACTGTTGGCCCAGCGGAGGGTGCCCCTCGTGCCGAGGGCCCCGAAGTGCGAGGCGTGCTCGCTCGAGCCCCTGTGCTTGCCTCACGTCACGGCGGGGCAGCGGCGTGTCTCGGATTACCTGCGCCAACTGGTGGAGCAAGAGGCAGGAGACAGGGCGGGCATGTCGGGCGCCCGCGGCGACCCGGGGGACCCATGACGACCGCGCTCAATACGTTGTTCATCACCGCGGAGGGCACTCGCCTCAACAAGGAGGGAGAGTGCGTGGTGGTGACCATCCAGGAGGAGAAGAAGGCGGAGGTGCCGCTGCGTCACCTGCGGTCGGTCGTGTGTCTGGCTCGGGCCTGGTTGACGCCCGAGCTGATGGAGAGCTGCGTCGAGGCGGGCATCCACGTCTCCTTCTTCGGGATGACCGGGCGGTTCCTGGCGCGGGTCGAGGGGTTGCCCGGTGGCAACGTCCTGCTGCGCAGGCAACAGTTCCGAGCGGCGGATGACCCGGGTGTCACACTGCGGTTGGCTCGGGCCATCGTGGTGGGGAAGGTGGCGAACGCGCGGCAGTTCCTGCAACACGCGCGGCGGGACGCAGCCGAGGAGGCTCGGCTTCCGCTGGAGGAGGCTTCGCGTCGACTCTCCGAGCACCTTCGCGCCCTGGAGCGCGCGGAGGAGCTGGACCCGGTGCGAGGGCTGGAAGGCATCGCGGCTCGGGACTACTTCGAGGCGTTTCCGGCGCTGCTGAAGGGAGATGCTCGGCGCTTCTCGTTCGATGGACGCAACCGCCGCCCGCCGAGGGACCCGCTCAACGCGCTGCTGTCGTTCGGCTATGCGCTGCTGGCGCAGGACTGCGCCGGGGCGTTGGCGGGCGTGGGGCTCGACCCGGCCGTGGGGTTCCTCCATGAGGACCGGCCCGGAAGATTGTCCCTGGCGCTGGACTTGATGGAGGAGCTGCGCTCGCCCGTGGTGGATCGGCTCGTGCTTTCGCTGGTCAATCGCGCGCAGCTCAAGCCCGAGGACTTCAAGACGGAGGCCGCCGGGGCGGTGCTCCTCAAGGACGACGCGCGCAAGACCTTCCTCGTGGCGTACCAGAACGCGAAGCAGGGGAGCGTGCAGCACCCGTTCCTCGGGCAGCAGACGACCTGGGGCCTGGTTCCCCACCTGCAAGCACTGCTGCTCGCGCGGACCCTGCGCGGCGAGCTGGATGGCTACCCGCCCTTCACGGTGCGCTGATGCGCAAGGTCACCGTCCTGGTGTGTTACGACGTGAAGGTGTCGGACCCCGAGGGCCCGCGCAGGCTCCGCCGCATCGCCCGGGCGTGCCGGAACCATGGCGTGCGCGTTCAGTATTCGGTCTTCGAGTGTGTCCTGGAGCCGAAGGATTGGGTCGTGCTGCGCGCGCGCTTGCTCGACGAGATGGATGCGGAGCGCGACAGCCTGCGGTTCTATTTCCTGAGCGAGGACGTCGCTCGGAAGACCGAACATCACGGCACCCGCGTCCCGCTCGATGTCGAGGGACCCCTCATCCTGTAGGCTGCTCGCGCGCTCCCCCGTGGATGCGCGCGAACCTGTCCCGGTGTGGCCTGCTTCGAGGGTTCGCGCTCTTTGAAATCACCAATAGTCTTCATGGGTTGAATGGGCGGAGCGCGGGGACCGGGGAGGCGGCGGCAGCGCGGACAAGGGGGTTCGCGCAAACCGGCCGGATTCCTGAGTCCCCATGGTAGGTTGCACGGGCAGAGTCGCTCCTCGTGACCGCGAGGAGCGTGGATTGAAACGAGGGCTCCCTGGCGGACCTCAGAGCTTGGACCGGTCGCTCCTCGTGACCGCGAGGAGCGTGGATTGAAACACGCTCTGCACTTGGGCGGGCCACCGCGCCCCACGTCGCTCCTCGTGACCGCGAGGAGCGTGGATTGAAACCCCGCGATGTTGGGCCGGATGACGTTTTCCTCTCTCGTCGCTCCTCGTGACCGCGAGGAGCGTGGATTGAAACCGGGGGGCCTTCCCCGCAGGCTGCACCTCCAGCGCGTCGCTCCTCGTGACCGCGAGGAGCGTGGATTGAAACGCGGATGACGACATCCAGATGGACCTCGGACGAGGGTCGCTCCTCGTGACCGCGAGGAGCGTGGATTGAAACATCTCACGCCCCTCCACGTCGCGTAGCAGATGGTCGCTCCTCGTGACCGCGAGGAGCGTGGATTGAAACAAGAAGTTGGTGTCGACGGTGGGCAAGGTCGGCGTCGCTCCTCGTGACCGCGAGGAGCGTGGATTGAAACCTCGAACCCCCAGAGGACAGCGGCCATTTCCTTTGTCGCTCCTCGTGACCGCGAGGAGCGTGGATTGAAACAACAACCCCGACACTTGGTACTGCATCGCTGAGAGTCGCTCCTCGTGACCGCGAGGAGCGTGGATTGAAACCCCAAATGGCCGGTGGACGCCGTGTGGCCGATGGTCGCTCCTCGTGACCGCGAGGAGCGTGGATTGAAACTCTCCGTATAGGTCTGCGTAGACTCCCTGGGAGTCGCTCCTCGTGACCGCGAGGAGCGTGGATTGAAACGGTGGCGAGGTGGTGGCGAGGCAGAAGGAGAAGAGTCGCTCCTCGTGACCGCGAGGAGCGTGGATTGAAACCTACGCTCGGCGCCGAGCGTTGAGGGCTTCGGGTCGCTCCTCGTGACCGCGAGGAGCGTGGATTGAAACCCCATCGTCGACGTCCGCGCCCGCCGCGGCTTGTCCGTGTCGCTCCTCGTGACCGCGAGGAGCGTGGATTGAAACCCGGGTCGGAGTGTCCATTATCTGCCCGCACTCTGTCGCTCCTCGTGACCGCGAGGAGCGTGGATTGAAACAGCAGGAGCACGAGGAGGACCAAGGCGTCATCCGGTCGCTCCTCGTGACCGCGAGGAGCGTGGATTGAAACACGCAGTACCCCGCGCCACCTCGCACGCCCTCCGTCGCTCCTCGTGACCGCGAGGAGCGTGGATTGAAACTACGTGGGACGTGGACCGGAAGCGACGTGGCTCGGTCGCTCCTCGTGACCGCGAGGAGCGTGGATTGAAACGTCTCGATGATTGAGCGGGGGCAGAGGCTCCCCCGTCGCTCCTCGTGACCGCGAGGAGCGTGGATTGAAACTAAATCCCACTCAAACACATACTGCAATCGCACCCGAGTCGCTCCTCGTGACCGCGAGGAGCGTGGATTGAAACGCCACCACCGCGCCGTACTACTCCAACGCCGAGGCGTCGCTCCTCGTGACCGCGAGGAGCGTGGATTGAAACCGCCACCTGCGTAGCAGCTACTCCACCCACATCGTCGCTCCTCGTGACCGCGAGGAGCGTGGATTGAAACCATCGGAGCTTGGGCCGCCGAAGAACGTGCCACCGGTCGCTCCTCGTGACCGCGAGGAGCGTGGATTGAAACTGGGCGGCGCACCACACGAGCGCCGTGCGCCGGTCGCTCCTCGTGACCGCGAGGAGCGTGGATTGAAACTGCGCGGCGCGGGCGGAGAACACGGTCGCATCGGGTCGCTCCTCGTGACCGCGAGGAGCGTGGATTGAAACAGGGCGTCGTTCTTCCGGAACGTGTCGAGGACCGTCGCTCCTCGTGACCGCGAGGAGCGTGGATTGAAACACCGGCCCGGTCCGGGCGAAGCAGAAGGAGAAGACGTCGCTCCTCGTGACCGCGAGGAGCGTGGATTGAAACACGGCACGCGGCCAGGCCCATCCAGTTCAGCGCCGGTCGCTCCTCGTGACCGCGAGGAGCGTGGATTGAAACGCCGGACGAATGAAGACGAACGGGTCAGTGTTGAGGTCGCTCCTCGTGACCGCGAGGAGCGTGGATTGAAACCGTCGCTGCTGGCGGAGGAGCCGCCAGCGCTGCCGTCGCTCCTCGTGACCGCGAGGAGCGTGGATTGAAACGCAGCGCTGACGCGCACGCGAGTGTCCGCGTCGGGTCGCTCCTCGTGACCGCGAGGAGCGTGGATTGAAACGGAGCCATCGCGTCACCACTCCACCGAAACGGAGGTCGCTCCTCGTGACCGCGAGGAGCGTGGATTGAAACACCCCCAGCTTGAGGGACTCCACCGCGCAGCCCCGGGTCGCTCCTCGTGACCGCGAGGAGCGTGGATTGAAACGTGACGGTGCCGACGGTGCCAGCCACGGAGGACGGTCGCTCCTCGTGACCGCGAGGAGCGTGGATTGAAACAAACCCGGACGTGCTGGCCGAGTGCCGGCGGATGATTAAGTCGCTCCTCGTGACCGCGAGGAGCGTGGATTGAAACGACTTGGGCCTTGAGGCCCTTGCACTGGATGGCGAGTCGCTCCTCGTGACCGCGAGGAGCGTGGATTGAAACCGCGTCGATGAGCTTGAGGCGCAGCTCGCCGCGTCGCTCCTCGTGACCGCGAGGAGCGTGGATTGAAACCGCCAGCGCGAGTTGAAACGGCGGCAGCCCGTCGTCGCTCCTCGTGACCGCGAGGAGCGTGGATTGAAACGCGGGCCCGCCAAGACAGTGGCGAGCATCGTCGTCGCTCCTCGTGACCGCGAGGAGCGTGGATTGAAACGTCCGCCTGGGTTGGCACCACCGGCGGTGGGAGGTCGCTCCTCGTGACCGCGAGGAGCGTGGATTGAAACCCATGGAATCTGGACTTCCGCGGGCGGGCATAGTCGCTCCTCGTGACCGCGAGGAGCGTGGATTGAAACGACGCGAAGTGCTGCGAGGACTTCCGGCTCCTCGTCGCTCCTCGTGACCGCGAGGAGCGTGGATTGAAACCGGAACTGGCCGCGATGCTCCGGCGGCATAAGGTCGCTCCTCGTGACCGCGAGGAGCGTGGATTGAAACTTGCCGAAACGCACCGCCCGCTCCCACAAGGGGTCGCTCCTCGTGACCGCGAGGAGCGTGGATTGAAACTCCGCCCCGGGTAACCCCTGGGAGGAGATGGCCGTCGCTCCTCGTGACCGCGAGGAGCGTGGATTGAAACTGTCCCGGGTGTCCCCACGCGCCCGCAGAACGCAGTCGCTCCTCGTGACCGCGAGGAGCGTGGATTGAAACAACCCGGCCAACATGGGGGATGACTCCCAGCAACGTCGCTCCTCGTGACCGCGAGGAGCGTGGATTGAAACAAGAACCGGAGCGTGGCCGTCCCTCGCGTCTTCTCGTCGCTCCTCGTGACCGCGAGGAGCGTGGATTGAAACACGCGTCAGCTCGCCGGGCGCAGCCGGTACATCGTCGCTCCTCGTGACCGCGAGGAGCGTGGATTGAAACGACCAGTGGTACGGCGCGCTCGCGTTGCTCGGGTAGTCGCTCCTCGTGACCGCGAGGAGCGTGGATTGAAACTCGATGCGGTTGTCGTAGCGGTCGCCGTTGCGGTGGTCGCTCCTCGTGACCGCGAGGAGCGTGGATTGAAACCTCTGCGAGTCTCGCGAGCGCTGGGGGGAGAGTGTCGCTCCTCGTGACCGCGAGGAGCGTGGATTGAAACGTCGGCATCGAGCAGTCGCCCGAGTATCTGGAGGTCGCTCCTCGTGACCGCGAGGAGCGTGGATTGAAACACCCCCAGCTTGAGGGACTCCACCGCGCAGCCCCGGGTCGCTCCTCGTGACCGCGAGGAGCGTGGATTGAAACGCCTTCGCGTCGGCCAGGTGGGCGAAGAAGCGCAGTCGCTCCTCGTGACCGCGAGGAGCGTGGATTGAAACTCCCGCTCCGGCATGAGCACGGAGAGGCGGGCGGTCGCTCCTCGTGACCGCGAGGAGCGTGGATTGAAACCATCGGGTGACGGGTCAGCCGTGTCCCTCCGTGGTCGCTCCTCGTGACCGCGAGGAGCGTGGATTGAAACCCCCTCCGGACTTTCGAGGGCGCCGAGCTCCTGCCGGTCGCTCCTCGTGACCGCGAGGAGCGTGGATTGAAACGACATCATGGGGTTTCAGAAGGCGACGAAGAAGTCGCTCCTCGTGACCGCGAGGAGCGTGGATTGAAACGCGGTGCTCGACGAGAGGGCCTCCAGCAAGGGCTGTCGCTCCTCGTGACCGCGAGGAGCGTGGATTGAAACCGGATTCGAACGCTGAGAAGGCCCGCGCGAAGGGTCGCTCCTCGTGACCGCGAGGAGCGTGGATTGAAACCGTCCTCGTCCAACCAGCCGGTTTCGACGAGCGTCGCTCCTCGTGACCGCGAGAAACGTGGATTAAAACCC
>NZ_JAKCFI010000030.1 GCF_021412625.1 Myxococcus stipitatus
CTTCAGCTTCGACGTCTCGGTGTGGGAGTTCTTCTGGCCTCTGCTTTCAGGTGCCCGTCTGGTGGTGGCCCGTCCCGGCGGCCACCAGGAGCCGGTCTACCTGGTGAAGCTGCTCGCCGACTCCCACGCGACGACGGTGCACTTCGTCCCCTCCATGCTTCGCGCCTTCCTCGAAGAGGACGGCCTTCAGCAGCTCACGCACCTCAAGCGCGTGGTGTGCAGTGGAGAGGCCCTCTCCGTCGAGTTGGTGAAGAAGGCCCACGCTCGCCTTCCCTCCACCACCGAGGTGCACAACCTCTACGGCCCCACCGAGGCCGCCGTCGACGTCTCCTTCTGGCACTGCCCTCGCGGTGACACCCGCCACGCCATCCCCATCGGCCGGCCCGTCGCCAACACCCGCCTCTACGTCCTCGACTCCCACGGCCAGCCCTCCCCCATCGGCGTCCCGGGCGAGCTCTTCATCGCTGGCGTCCAGGTGGGCCTGGGCTACTGGAATCGCCCTCAGCTCTCCGCAGAGCGCTTCGTCGAGGACACCTTCTCCACCACCCCGGGCGCCCGCATGTACCGCACCGGCGACGTGGCCCGGTGGCTCGCCGACGGCACCCTCGAGTATCTCGGCCGCGCCGACTTCCAGGTGAAGCTGCGCGGACTTCGCATCGAGCTCGGTGAAATCGAAGCCGCCCTCCGTCTCCACCCGGGCGTCTCCGAGGCCGTCGTCCTCCTCCGCGAGGACTCACCGGGAGACCAGCGACTCGTCGCCTACGTCGTCGCGATCGGCTCCGAGCCAACCACGGACGCGCTCAAGTCGTTCCTGAACGAGCGGCTCCCGGCCTTCATGGTCCCCACGGCCTTCGTCATGCTGCCGGCGCTTCCGCTCGGTCCCAGCGGCAAGCTGGATCGCAAGGCACTGCCGATACCCGCCGCCCCGGTCGCCGGAACCACCTCGGTGGCTCGGACGAGCCCGGAGCGCCTCACGCCGTTCCAGCAACGCATCGCCACCATCTTCAGCGAGCTGCTCAAAGTGGAGGGCGTGGGTGCGAACGACGACTTCTTCGCACTCGGTGGACACTCCCTGCTCGCCACGCAGGTCGTCTCGCGACTGAGGACCACGTTTGGCGTGGAGCTCCCGGTCCAGTCCCTGTTCGATGCGCCCACGGTGGCGCGCCTCGCCGAACGGGTCGAAGAGGGGCTGCTCACGCGCGCCGCGGTGCCCCAGGTCCAGCAGGTGCCCACCATCTCGCGCCAGGGTGAGCTGCCGCTGTCCTTCGCGCAGCAGCGCTTGTGGCTCCTCGACCAGCTCCAGCCAGGTGGCACGCAGTACAACATCGCCGGGGCCCTGAGCCTGGATGGCCCGTTGAACGAAGAGGCCCTTCGCCGCGCGCTCGATCATCTGGTCCAGCGGCACGAGTCGCTGCGGGTGACCTTCCTCCTCAATGACGGAAGGCCCATCCAGGTCGTCCAGCCCCATGCGTACTGGGAGCTGCCCCTCACCGACCTCACGGGCCTCCCCCCGGAGTCCCGCCGGGCCGCGGCGGAGCGGTTCGCCGGCGAAGAGGCGAGTACCCCCTTCGACCTCGCGAACGGACCGCTGCTCCGCACGCACCTGCTGCGCCTCGCGGAGCACCAGCATGTCCTGGTGCTCGTCATGCACCACATCATCTCGGACGGCTGGTCACTGGCCGTGATGACCCGGGAGGTCACCGCGAGCTACGAGGCCTTCGCCAGGGGCCAGACGCCCTCGCTGCCACCACTGCCCATCCAGTACATCGACTTCGCCGCATGGCAGCGCGAGCAGCTCCAGGGCGCCACGCTCACCCGGGAGCTCGACTGGTGGAAGGAACGACTGGCGGGAGCCCCCCAGCTCCTCGACCTGCCCACGGACCACCCTCGCCCCACCGTGCGCTCGCATCGAGGGGCGCTGCACCAGGTCCACCTGCCGAGAGAGGTCGTCGCGCCCCTGGTGGCGCTCGCGAGGCAGTCCGGCGCCACGCCCTTCATGGCCTTGATGGCCGTGTGGCAGCTCCTCCTGTCCCGCTATTCCCGACAGGAAGACCTCCTGGTGGGCTCGCCCATCGCGGGCCGTCGCCGGAGCGAGCTGGAAGGGCTGATCGGCTTCTTCATCAACACCCTCGTGCTCCGGGCTCGCGTGAAGCCTCGGGACACCTTCCGTGGCCTGCTCGCCCAGGTGCGGGAGATGACGCTGGCGGCCTATGAGCACCAGGACCTGCCCTTCGAGAAGCTCGTCGAGGAGCTCCAGCCGAGGCGCGACCTGGCGCGCAACCCGTTGGTGCAGGTCATCTTCGCGCTCCAGAACATGCCGGCGGAGGCGGTGGACGTCGCCGGGCTCACCCTGCGTCCCCTGGACGTGACCAACGACACCTCGCGCTTCGACCTGGGGCTCGTCCTGACCGAGCATGGGGACGAACTGCGTGGTGTCATCGAGTACAGCGCCGACCTGTTCGAGGCCTCCACCGTGGCGCGTCTGGCCGGACACCTCCGTGTCCTCCTGGAGTCCGTGGTCGCTGCCCCGGACGCCCCCCTGGGGACGCTGGAATGGCTCCCTCCCAACGAGCGTGAGCAGGTCCTCGTCGAGTGGAACGACACCGCTCGCCCCTACCCCTCCGACGCCACCGTCGCGGAGGCCTTCTCCCGTCATGCTCGCCTCCGTCCCAGCGCCGTCGCGCTGGAGTCCGGCGAGGAGCGCGTCACCTACGGGGATCTGGAGGTGCAGGCCAACCGCCTCGCGCACGTCCTGAGGGCTCGGGGCGTGGGCTCCGACACCCTGGTGGCCGTGTGTCTGGAGCGTGGCGTGGAGCTGATCGTCTCGCTCCTGGCGATCCTCAAGGCGGGCGGAGCCTACGTCCCGCTGGACGTGTCCTCTCCCGGGCCGCGCCTGGCCCTGATGTTGGAGGACTCGCAGCCGCGGTTGCTGCTCACCACCCGCGCCTTGCGCGAGCGGCTGCCGATGCCAGCCACGGGCCCCGAGTGCCTCTTCCCCGGGGAACTGGACCTGTCCCACGCCCCGGTAACGCCCCCGGAGCACGGAGCGGGTCCGCGCAGCCTCGCCTACGTCATCTTCACTTCGGGCAGCACGGGGCGCCCCAAGGGCGTGGGCATCGAGAACCGCGGCCTGCTGCGGCTGTGCCACGCGGAGCCCTACGCCCGCTATGGCACACGGGAGACCGGCGTCCTCCTGGCGCCGATGTCCTTCGACGGCTCGGTGATGGAGCTCTGGCCCGCGCTGCTCAACGGCGGCCGGTTGGTCCTCTTCCCAGCGGACGCGGCGCCGAGCGACCTCGACCGGCTCGGCTCGGTCCTCGAACGGCACGGCGTCACGTACGTGCACCTGCCGTCCGGCCTCTTCTCCCAACTCGTGGAGCACCGCCCGGACATCCTGCGGCGGCTCAGAGAGGTCCATGTCGGCGGGGACGTCCTCTCCGCACCCCACGCGCGTCGACTGGTGTCCTCGCTGCGCGTCCCCCTCACCAACGGCTATGGCCCCACCGAGTGCTCCGTCGTCGCGACGGCGTGGTCCATCACCCGGATTGAGCACGTCGGCGATGTCGTCCCCATCGGCGGTCCCATCGCCAACACCCAGACCTATGTCCTCGATGATCAGCTCCGGCCGGTCCCGGTCGGCGTCCCGGGGGAGCTGTTCCTCGGAGGCCCTGGCCTCGCGCGAGGCTACGTCTCCCGTCCGGACCTGACGGCGGAGCGCTTCATCCCCCACCCCTTCGCCACCACGCCTGGAGAGCGGCTGTATCGCACGGGCGATCTGGTCCGCTGGCGGGCGGATGGCGCGCTGGAGTTCATCGGGCGCGTGGACCATCAGGTGAAGGTCCGTGGCTATCGCATCGAGCTGGCCGAGGTGGAGGCGGCCCTGCGCGCGCTCCCCACGGTGAACGAGGCGGTCGTCGTCGTGCGCGAGGACGCGCCCGGCGACAAACGGCTCGTGGCCTACGCCACGCCCCGAGAGGGACAGGTGCTGGACACGGCGGAGCTGCGCGCGGAGCTGCGCCAGCGGCTGCCCGAGTTCATGGTGCCCTCCATCCTCGTGTCCCTGCCCGCGCTTCCCGTGGGGAGCAGCGGCAAGGTGGACCGCGCGGCCCTGCCCAGGCCCGACGCGGAGTCCACGGGCCGGACGCGCCGGTTCGTCGAACCGGCGAACCCGCTGGAGGAGCGCATCGCCTCCATCTGGGCGCAGGCGCTGGGCACCGAGCGGGTCGGCATCCACGACCACCTGTTCGAGGAGCTGGGAGGCACCTCGCTCACCGTGGTGCGCATCGCCACGAGCCTGCGCGAGGCGCTGGGCGAGGAGCTTCCCGTGGTGTGGCTGTTCGAGCACCCCACCGTCCATGGCGTGGCCTCCGCGCTGGAGCGATCGCGCAAGGCCGCCGCCCCGGACTCCGGCCCCGCGGCCCCACCCACGGAGGCGCGGCCCGCCGCGCCTCCACCGGCTCCGGCGAAGTCGTCCTCGGGTGTCATCGCCATCATCGGCATGGCGGGCAGGTTCCCCGGGGCGGGGTCGGTCGAGGAGTTCTGGAGCAACCTGCGCGACGGCGTGGAGTCCATCTCCCGCTTCACCGACGCGGAGCTGGAGCGCATCCCCGGGCTGCCCGAGGGCCTCGACTTGCGGCGGCACCCGGCCTTCGTCCCCGCGGGCGGCGTGTTGGTGGGCGTGGACCAGTTCGACCCGGCGTTCTTCGACATGTCCCCGCGCGAGGCGCAGTGGATCGACCCCCAGCAGCGCCTGTTCCTCCAGGCGGCGTGGACCGCGCTCGAGGACGCGGGAGTGGACCCGGAGCGCCATCCGGGCCCCATCTCGCTCTACGCGGGGGCCATCGACTCGGGCTACGCGGACGTGGTCCGGGCCTCGGTGCCGCTCGACGGCGCGACACTCTTCGAGCTGTACGGCACGGCCACGCACACCAGCCTCGCGACCAAGACCTCCTACAAGCTGGGCCTCACGGGTGAGAGCGTCCTCATCAACACCGCGTGCTCCACGGGGCTCGTGGCGGTCCACCTCGCGTGCCAGAACCTCCTGGCGGGCGAGTCCGACGTGGCCCTGGCCGGAGCGACCCGCCTGTCGGTGCCGCAGCGCACCGGTTACGTCTACCAGGAGGGGATGATCCTCTCGCCGGATGGCCACTGCCGCGCGTTCGACGCGGAGGCCCAGGGCACGGTCACCGCCAACGGCGTGGCCTGCGTCGTCCTCAAGCGCCTGGAGGACGCCCTGCGCGACGGCGACTCCGTCTACGCCGTGATTCGCGCGTCGGCCACCAACAACGACGGCCGGGACAAGTCCGGCTACACGGCGCCGAGCGTGGCGGGACAGACGGCCGTCATCCGCCATGCGCTCGCACGCTCCGGAGTGCGGCCGGAGGACATCTCCTACGTGGAGGCACACGGCACCGCCACGCCGCTGGGCGACCCCATCGAGGTGACCGCGCTCCAGCGTGCGTACGGCCTGGGGCCCGAGCACCGGGGCACCATCGCGCTCGCCTCCCTCAAGAGCAACGTCGGCCACCTGGACACGGTGGCGGGGCTCGCGGGCCTGATGAAGGTCGCGCTCGCGCTCCACCACGGGGAAGTTCCCGCCAGCCTCCACTACCAGCGGCCCAACCCTCGCATCGACTTCGACGCCACGCCCTTCTTCGTCAACACCGCCCTTCGGCCCTGGCCCAGGACCGGCACGCCCCGGCGCGCCGCGGTCAGCTCCTTCGGCATCGGTGGAACCAACGCGCACGCCATCCTCGAGGAATCCCCCATGTCGTCGAGCGGTACCTCCCGCCGAGTTCACCACCTCGTCATCCTCTCGGCGCGTTCTCCCGAGGCGCTGGAGGCCGCGTCCCAGCGGCTCGCGGCGCACGTCGAGGCGCGGGCCGACACGCTCTCCCTGGCCGACGTGGCCTTCACCCTGGCGACGGGGCGCAAGGCCTTCGAGCATCGCCGCGCGGTGGTGGCGCGAGACGCGGCGGACCTGTCACGGCAGCTGCGCAAGCCCTCCACGCCGGTGAAGGTGAAGGACCTGGAGGCGGCGCGTCGCCGTCGCGTGGCCTTCATCTTCCCGGGTCAGGGTGCGCAGCAGCTCGGCATGGGGCGCGAGCTGTACGCGTCCGAGCCCGTGTTCCGGACGCACCTCGACGGATGCCTGGCCCTCCTCGAGGACACGCTGCGGGAGCGGGTCCGGCGCTTGTTGGACGCGGAGTCCGGTGGCGAGGCCGGAGGCGCCGCGCTGCTCGCGGACACGCGCGTCGCGCTGCCCGCCCTCTTCTCCATCGAGTACTCGCTGGCGCGGATGTGGATGGACTGGGGGCTGCGCCCGCATGCCGTGCTGGGCCACAGCTTCGGCGAGTACGCGGCGGCGGCCGTCGCGGGCGTGCTGTCGCTGGAGGACGGGCTGCGGCTCGCCGTGGCGCGTGGGGAGCTGATGCACCGCATGCCGCCGGGCGCCATGCTCGCCGTGGCATTGCCGGAGTCCGACGTCCTCCCCCTGCTGTCGGGGCGACTGTCGCTGGCCGCCGTCAATGGGCCGGACCGTTGTGTCGTCGCGGGCCCGGTGCCGGAGGTGGAGCGGCTCCAGGAGGCGCTGAAGCGGAGGGACGTCGGCGTGGTCCGGATGCCAGCGCCGCATGCGTTCCATTCGGCGGACGTGGAGCCGCTGATGCCGGAGCTGGAGCGCGTCGTGGCCTCCCTGCGCAGGGGTGAACCGACGCCGCGCTATGTCTCCAGCGTCACCGGCACCTGGGTTCGCACGGGCGAGCTGGCCGAGCCTCGCTACTGGGCGGACCAGATGCGCCAGGCGGTCCGCTTCTCGGACGCGGTGGGCCAGCTGCTGGAGGACGGGTGCAGCGTGTTGCTGGAGGTGGGGCCGGGGCAGGACCTCACCCCGCTCGTCCGCGCATCGCTGGGGCAGGACAAGGGGCAGGTGAAGGCCCTGTCCACGCTCAAGCGCGGCGGCTCGACGACGGAGCACGCCAGCCTCATGGCGTCCATCGGCGAGCTGTGGACCCAGGGGCTCGTCGTGGACTGGTCCGCCGTCTTCGCGGGTGAAGCGCGCGGCAAGCTCCACCTGCCGACCTATCCGTTCCAGGAGCGGCGAATCTGGGTGGATCCCCCCGCCGGAGAGGCGGCCACGCAGCCGGACCTCCGGCTCGTCGCTTCCGCCGAGGCGCCCTCGCGGCACACCACCGCGCTGGGGACCCACGCCGTCTCGGACCACCCGGCGCCCAGGGGAATCGCCAGGAGCGAGTCGGCGCGCCCCACGCCGACGTCACCAGCCGTTGCCCCTTCGGCACCTCTCGCGGTCGACGCTCCGCCGGCCCGTCAGGAAGCGGCCCCCGCGTCCCCGGTGCGTGAGGACGCGCCTCGCGGGGACGTCGAGGGACGGCTCGCGGGGCTCTGGAGGGCACGGCTCGGCCTGGAGTTCGTGGGCCGCGACGACGACTTCCTGGAGATCGGCGGCAACTCACTCATGGCGGCGCAGCTCCTCAACCAGGTGCGCGAGGAGTTCGGCGTCCAGCTCCCCCTCGCGACGCTGTTCGAGGCGTCCACCGTGTCCGCGCTGGCCCGGCGCATCGAGCCGTTGCTCCAGCAGGCCCCCACCGTGGCGCCGTCACGAGAGCTTCCGCTGGTGCCTGTCTCTCGCGAGGGCGACGTCCCCCTCTCCTTCGTCCAGGAGCGCGTCTGGCGCCTGGAGCAGTACCTGCCGGGGCTGTCCGCCTACAACATCCCGATGGTCGTCCGCTTCGAGGGGGACCTGGACGTGGCCGCGCTGGAGCGCGCCGTCCAGGAGGTCGTCCGTCGTCACGAGGCGCTGAGGACCACCTACGACACGGTCGACGGGCGCCCGGTGCAGCGCTTCCACGCCACCATGCGCATCCCGCTCCCCGTCATCCAGGTCTCCGGAGAGACTCCGGCGGCGCGGGAGGCGGAGGCGATGCGCCTCGCGCGCGAGGACGCCTTCGTCCCGTATGACCTGGTGCGAGGCCCCGTCCTGCGCACGACGCTCCTGCGGCTGGAGCCCCGACACCACATCCTCGTCTCGGGCATCCACCACGTCGTCAGCGACACGCTGTCCATGGGGTTGTTCGTCGAGGAGGTAGGAAAGCTCTACGCCGCGTTCAAGCAGGGGACGCCGTCCCCGCTTCCCCCGCTGCCCGTGCAGTACGCCGACTTCGGCGCGTGGCAGCGCCGGAGCATCCAGGACGGCCACCTCGTCGACCAGGAGAAGTGGTGGAGGACGCGGCTCGCGGGGCTCCCCCGTCGCATCGACGTGCCCACCGACCGGCCCCGCCCCGAGGACAGCCCGCTCTCGTCCGTCCGCCTCCCAGTGGCCTTCAGCACCGCGCTCACACGGGAGCTGTCGACCTTCGGCAAGCGCGAGGGCTTCACCGCCTACCTCATCATCCTCGCCGGCTGGCAGGCCCTGCTGCACCGCTACAGCGGTCAGACGGACATCGTGGTGGGGACGCCCATCGCGAACCGCACCCGCCCGGAGCTGCTGCCGCTCATCGGTTACGTCGCGCACTCGGCCGCGTTCCGGACCAGCTTCGTCGACGACCCCACGTTCCGCGAGCTGCTGGTCCGCGTCCGCCAGGAACTCAACGAGGTGCAGTCGCGGCCGGACGTCCCGTTCGAGTACCTGCTCGAGTCGCTCATCCCCGGCAAGGACATCCACCGGGGGCGCATGACGGACACCGTCTTCGTCTACCACAACGCCCTGGGCGCGGACTCCGGCGCGCTGGAGATGACCGGGGTGCGCGCCTCCGTGGTGCAGGTCCCGGAGGGACCGGTCCAGTGGGGCGCCACGCTCTCCGAGCTGACGCTCGTGCTCGGCGAGGAGCCATCGCAGATCCGTGGCGCGCTCGAGTACGCCACCGAGCTCTTCGACGAAGCGACGGCCCGTCGGTTGATGGAGCACCTCCAGGTCCTCCTCGCCTCCGGGCTCGCGCGTCCGGACGTGCGCGTCTCCCAGCTCGCGCTCGGCACCGAGGCGGACCGCGGAGCCTGGCCCGCCCCTCGCGCGAAGCCCGCGTCGCGCCCTGTCCCCGCCCAGCTCATCGACCGGGCGCGACGCAATCTCCACGCCGTGGCCACGGTCCAGGGAGAGGTGGCCTGGACCTGGGAGACGCTGGCCGCGCGGGCGGGCACCGTCGCGGCGAAGCTCCAGGCCATGGGGCTGACGCCGGGAGAACCCGTCGCCGTCCACCTGTCGCCCTCGCCCACCAAGCTGGCCGTCCTGTGGGGAGTCCTCCAGGCAGGCGGGGCGGTGGTCACCGTGGGGGCCTCCGACCTGGGCGGGCTCTCGACGTTCGCGCTGGCCGGGAGCAAGAGCCCGCTCCTCGTGACGCGAGGGAGCCAGCGCGCGGGCCCGCGGCTCGATGCCTCGCGCGTGCTGGACGTGGAGTCCCTGGTCGATGCAGCGCTCGCGCCGGGCGCCCCGGTACTCGCGGGAGATGGAAAGTCGCTGGCCTGGCTGGTCTCCTCGGGGCCCGGGCAGCCGGCCTGGACCCTGGGGCACGGCGAGCTGGCGGAGCTGTTCGCCGCGATGGACGATCGGCTGGGCGGACGCGAGGGAGGCACGTGGGTGGCGGCGGCCGAGCCCACCGCGGATCGCGCCGAGTTGGAGCTGTTGTGGGCGCTGTCTCGTGGCCTCCAGGTCGCATTCCCCTCCGCTCAGGTCTCCTCGCGGCTGGTGCGCCTGCAGGGGGGAGGGCCCCGCTCCAAGGCGATGGACCTGAGCCTCATCTACTTCGCCAACGACGAGGACTCGATGACGGGGCCGAAGTACGAGCTGCTCATCGAGGGGGCGAAGTTCGCGGACGCGAACGGGTTCTCCGCAGTGTGGACGCCCGAGCGTCACTTCCACTCGTTCGGAGGGCTCTATCCCCAGCCGGCGGTCGTCGCCGGGGCGCTGGCCACCATCACCCGGAACCTGAAGCTGCGCTCGGGCAGCGTCGTGCTCCCCCTGCATGACCCGCTGCAGATCGCCGAGCAGTGGTCCGTGGTGGACAACCTCTCCCAGGGCCGCGTGGGGCTGTCCGTGGCCACGGGCTGGCACGTGGCCGACTTCACCTTCGCGCCCCAGAACTTCGAGGACCGGCGCAACATCCTGGTGCGGAACCTGGAGACGCTGCGAGCGCTCTGGCGGGGCGCCAAAGTCCCCCGCGTGGGCGGAGGCGGGGCGAAGCTGGAGCTGGCGCTGCGGCCCAAGCCGGTGCAGCGCGAGCTCCCGGTGTGGCTCACGGCGTCGAGCAGCCCCGACACGTTCCGCCTGGCCGGTGAGCTGGGCGCGGGCGTGCTGACGGGCCTGCTGGCCCAGTCGCTCGAGGAGCTGAAGCACAAGGTCGCGCTGTACCGCGACGCGTGGCGACGCAACGGGCACCCGGGGCGAGGTCACATCACCCTGATGCTCCACGCCTTCATCGGCGACGACGAGCAGGAGGTGCTGCGTCAGGTGCGAGCGCCGCTGCTGAGCTACTTCCGGAGCTCGGCGGAGATCACCGCCAGCCTCTTGGCGACCCAGGGCATGCAGAAGGAGATCGACAAGGTCTCCGAGGAGGACATCGCGGCGCTGCTCGAGCGCACCTTCGAGCATCACGCGAAGGGGACGGGCCTCATCGGCACGGTCGACAGCGGGTTCGCGCGCCTGCTCGACGTGCGCGAGGCGGACGTGGACGAGGTCGCCTGCCTCATCGACTTCGGACTGGAGACCCCTGTCGTCCTCGACGGGTTGCGCCGGCTGGCGCGCATCCGTGAGCGCCTGGAGCAGGACGCCTCCACGCGACAGGAGCAGGTCCTGGTGGAGGGAGGCCAGGGAGTCGAGGAGCTGCTGGCCCTGGCGCGAGCATCGGGTCCCGTCCTCCTGCACGCTTCGGCGCGCCTCGCCCGGACACTCGCGGAGCTTCCGACCCCGCGCGAAGCGCTGGGCTCCGTGGGCGCGTTGGTTCTCGACGGCGCGTCGGCCGAGCTGGCGGGCGCGCTGCATCGCGCGTCGGGCATCGAGGTCTTGCTGGCGGGGAGCCCCGGCGATGGCGCGTTGCTACCCCGGACCGCGGCGGAGCGGCTCCCAGCTGGACTCCGCGCCTGGGTCCTGGACCCGACGGGGCAACCCGTCCCCATGGGGGTCGTGGGCGAGCTGGCCATCGAGGGGGCGGGTCTGCCCTCCGGGCTCTGGAAGGCCGAGGAGGAGGAGCGCCGCCGACTGGTGCCCCACCCCACGGACGCGAACGCGAGGCTGTTCCGCACGGGACGCCACGCTCGAATGCGCGGCGACGGCCGCGTGGAGAGTGTCCAGGTCTCCCTGCCCCGGTCTCCCGCCAGGCCCCCCGTGGCGCCCGCCACGGCGAAGAAGGAGACTCCCACGCCCGCTCCGGTGACGGTCGTTCCGAGCGGCATTCCCCGCGCGCGGAGGGATCGCCCTCTCCCGCTCTCCTTCGCGCAGCAGCGGCTCTGGTATCTGCAACAGCTCGACCCGAAGAGCACCGCGTACAACAACGGTTCGAGCTTCCGTCTCGAGGGGCCGCTCGACCCGGCCGCGCTCCAGTCCGCGCTCCACGAGCTGGTGCGCCGGCACGAGGTGATGCGCACCACGTACACGCTCACCGAGCAGGGCGCGGTGCAGGTCATCCACCCCGAGGCCTCGCTGCCCATGCCCATCGAGGACGTCCCCGGCGCGACGCGCGAGGAGCGTGAAGCACGGATGCTGGCGCGATGCCGGGCGCATGGCGACGAGGTCTTCGACCTCGAAGCGGGGCCCGTGGCGCGTGCGCTCCTCTTGCGCATGGGGCCCGAGGAGCACGTCCTCTCCTTGTCCCTTCACCACGCCATCTCCGACGCGTGGTGCACGCTGGTGCTCGCGCGCGAGATGAGCGTGCTCTATGCATGCCACGGCGCGGGCATTCCTTCGCCGCTGTCCGAACTGCCGGTGCAGTACGCGGACTACGCCGTCTGGCAGCGGGAGTGGTTGGAGGGGACGGTGCTGGAGGGCCAGCTCCGGTGGTGGAAGGAGCAGCTCACGGGCGTCCCCGCGCTGGAGCTGCCCACGGACCGGCCGCGTCCCGCGGTGCAGTCCTATGCGGGCGGCAGCGTCCACTTCGAGTTGGGACGAGAGGTCGCCGAGCCAGTCCTGGCGCTGGGCCGCCGTGAGGGCGCCACGTCCTTCATGGTGCTGCTGGCGCTCTACCAGACACTGCTCGGGCGGCACGCGGGTCAGGAGGACTTCGCCATCGGCGTTCCGACGGCGGGACGGACCCAGCCCGAGGTCGAGGGACTCATCGGGTGCTTCGTCAACACGCTCGCGCTGCGCTCCCGGCTCCAGGGGGATCCCTCGTTCCGCGAGCTGCTCGCCAGGGTGAAGGCGGGCTCCCTGGGCGCGTTCACGCACCAGGACGCGCCGTTCGAACGACTCATCGAGACACTGCGCGTCCCGCGCGACCAGAGCCGGACACCGGTGTTCCAGGTCGTCCTCAACGTCGTCAACACGCCCCCAGCCGATGCCACGCAGCAGACGTTCAGCCTGAGCAAGATCGACATCGAGACGGGGACCTCCAAGTTCGACCTGAGTCTGGAGGTCTTCGAGGGACAGGGCACGCTGCGCTGCCGCTTCGAATACGCCACGAGCCTGTTCGAGGGCACCACCGTGGAGCGCTGGGCCGAGCGACTCGCGGTCCTCGCGCGCGCCGTCGTCGCCCAGCCCGATGTTCCCCTCTCCCAGCTGTCACTGCTGACGGAGGACGAGCGTCGGAAGGTGTTGGTGGAGTTCCAGGGACGAGAGGAGTCCTTCTCGTCGGAGACGACGCTACACGCGCTCGTCGAGGCGCAGGTGGACCGCACGCCTCACGCGGAGGCCGTGCGTTTCGAGTCCGAGACGCTCACCTACGCGCAGCTCGACGCCCGCGCCAACCAGCTGGCCCACCACCTGCGCGAGTTGGGGGCGCAGCCCGGTCGCCTCGTGGCCGTCTGCCTCGAGCGCAGTCTTGATTTGGTGGTGGCGCTGCTCGCCGTCCTCAAGTCCGGCGCCGCCTACGTCCCTCTCGACCCGGCCTATCCCCAGCAGCGTCTGGCCGACATGCTGGAGGACTCCCAGGCCCCCGTCCTGGTGACGCACCAGCGGCTGCTCGCGTCTCTTCCGGCACACTCCGCCCGCGTCGTCTGCCTCGACTCCGAGGCGGCTTCTGTTTCGCGCCTCCCCACCTCACGGCCCATGCCGCTAGCCGGCGCGGACTCGCTGGCCTACGTCATCTTCACCTCGGGGAGTACGGGCCGGCCCAAGGGGGCCATGAATGGCCACCGCGCCATCGTCAACCGCCTGGAGTGGATGCAGCGCGAGTACGGGCTGACGGGCGCCGACACCGTGGTGCAGAAGACGCCCTTCAGCTTCGACGTCTCGGTGTGGGAGTTCTTC
>NZ_JAKCFI010000031.1 GCF_021412625.1 Myxococcus stipitatus
CGGAGCTGAGCTTCAGCTATGCGCAGCCGCTGTCGGAGCAGGTGGTGCAGCAGACGGGCGTGGACGGGTGGGTGCTGAACACGCGAGGTGTGAACCTCATCGACATCGATGGGGACGGGATGAGTGACTTGGTGCGCACGGAGTCGGGGAACCATGCGTACAAGAAGGGCCTGGGGGCCTCCTTCGGTCCCACCACCGCGATGACCGGACCGGCGCTCTCCCTGGGGAGCGTCCGCATGATGGACGTGGATGGCGACTCACGTCCGGAGCTCGTGCGCATCGCGAGCAACGCCTGGCGTCCGTATCGCCTGAGTGGAAACACCTGGGCGGACATGGGCAGCACGTGGCCCGGCAGTGATTCGGTGTCCCTCCTGGACGCGAGCTACTTCTACGCGGACCTGAACGGAGACGGGCGCACGGACGTGGTGCAGGCGGTGACGAACGGCATCCGCGTGAAGCTCAACGGAGCGGGCGGACTGGGCGCGTGGCTGACGAGGCCGTACATCGGCGGAGGGACGTCGACGCTGGTGCCCGGGGCGAACTCACGCTTCCACGACGTGAACGGAGACGGGCTGGCGGACGTGGTGCAGCTCACTGATTCCCTGATGCGGGTGTATCTGGGGAAGGGTGACGGCAACTTCGTGCTGTCGGGGACGTACAACCACCCGTGGGGGACGTTGGCCTTCCCGCTGGCGGACATCCGGTTGTGTGACTTGAACCGGGATGGGTTGATGGATGTGGTGAGGCTGTCCGCGAGCCATGTGTATTGGTACGCGGGGAAGGCGGATGGAGGCGTGGTGACGACGCCTCGCTATGTGCCGAGGCCCGGGAGCGCGAGCTTCGACTCGGTGGTGGCGATAGCGGACATCAACGGGAACGGGAGCGAGGACGTGGTGTGGTCGTCGCAAGAGGGCCTGTGGGTGTTGGACATGGCGGGAGCGACGACGGCGGGGATGTTGGTGGGGGTGGAGAACGGGTTGGGGAAGAGCCTGTCGTTGAGCTACTCGGCGTCGGCGGTGCTGTCGGTGGCGGCGGAAGTCGGCGGGCAGACGTGGACGAGCAAGCTGCCGGTGTCAGTGCCGGTGCCCGTCAGCCTGACGACGCAGCCGGGAGGAGGAGAGCCGGCGCGGGTGGTGGAGTACGGGGTGAGGGACGGCTTCTGGGACGGGGAGGAGAGGCGCTTCGGGGGCTTCCTGACGAGCGTGAGGAGGGTGGTGGGGGCGACGGCGGCGGAGACGTTGGTGGAGACGACGAGGTACCACGCGGGGCTGGGAGCGGAGCGGGTGCTGCGTGGGGTGCCGGTGGAGGTGAGGACGGAGGATGGGACGGGGAAGCTGTACACGCGGATGACGTCGACGCACGAGGCGAGGCCCGTCGCGGGACTGCCAGATGTTCCACTCCTCCGGCGTGATGCGAACACCGCGACCCATTCGTGGAACCACGAGGGAGTGACGACGCCGGTGGAGACGCTGGTGACGTACACGTACGACGCGCAGGTGCGGCCGGTGGAGGAAGTGAACTCGGGGCGGTTGGACGTGACGGGGGACGAGAAGCGGGTGCAGCGCGGCTACGCGAGCGACGCGACGCTGTGGGTGCACGACGTGGTGTGCGAGGAGAAGGTGCTGGAGTTGGATGGGACGCTCGTGTCGCACGGGCGGACGTTCTACGGAGACGCGGCGCAGGTGTTCTCGTGGAGCGACCCGGCCAACTGCCGCGCGGGGCGTCTGGTTCGTCAGCGGTTCGGCCTCCTCGTCGAGGACACGTCGTCCCGCTGGGTGCTCCAGGAGGCGAAGGAGTTCGATGCCTGGGACAACCCCACGCGCGTCTATTCCAAGGGCGTGTGGCGGACGCTCGGATACGACGCGAACCACCTGCGGCCTGTGTCGGAGAGCCTGACCCCGTCGACGGGCCACACCCTGACGTGGACGAGCGCGTGGGACGACGTGTTGGGCCAACCCTCCAGTGTGACGGCGCCGGATGGCTCGACCACGGAGTTGAGCTACGACAGCCTCGGACGACTGACGTCGAGGGCGCTGGCGGGAGCCCCGCCTCATGTCCGGTATGCCTATGACTGGACCGCGCCGCGGCCGAAGACCTTCACGTATCTCCATGACGGCGGCCCGGCCTCGCTCCCCGGAAGCTGGACAGGCGGCTGGGTCGCGGGAGGTCCCTGGCGGGAGACCGTGACCGTGGCGAACGGCGCGGGCGAGCGGTTGTACTCGGCCACGCGCCTGACGACGCAGCGCTGGGTGGTGTCCGACTGGACGGAGCGCGACGCGAAGGGGCAGGTCGCCTTCATGGGCAATGCCTTCTACGCGGACGGTGCCCTGCCCACGGTTCGGCCAGTGGGCACTCCGGGGCAGGTGCTGTCCCACGACGCGCTCGGGCGACTGGTGAGCCACCAGCTGCCCAATGCCGGCTCGAGGACGCTGGCCTACAAGGCCTTCGAGACGACCCGGAGTGACTCCGAGCTGGCACCCGTGACGACCCGGTTCGATGGCCTCGAGCGCATCATCCACACCGAGCGACAGGTGGGGACCGTGCTCGAGTCCGTGGACGCCGTCCACGACGCGATGGGGCGCCTGCGCTCCATCCAGCTGCAGGGCGGGCTCGTCAGCCACGCCTTCACCTACGACACCCTGGGACGCATGGTGACGGCGCAAGACCCGGACGTGGGGCCGCGGACGCTGTGCTACGACGACCAGGACCGCCCGACCCATCACACCAACGGCGCGAACCAGACGCGTCGGTACTTCTATGACGACGCGGGGCGCCTGACGCGGACCGAGGGCGAGGACGGCTCGGCCTTCGTCTACCACTACGACGCGAACCAGGACGGCACGACCCTGGGCAACGTCACGGGCCGGCTGGCCTGGGTGGAGGAACCGCTCGGCTCGGCGCATATGACATACGACGCCTTCGGCCGGGTCTCATGGCAGCGGCGCGTCGTGGATGGCGTGGACGCCGTGGAGACGGCGACCTACAGCGCCTCGGGCCTGTTGCTGTCGTCGTCGGTGGATGGCCAGGCCATCGCCCGGACCTACGATGCGGCGGGGCGGGCCGTGGGCATCGGCGGCTACTGGGCCGCGCTCCAGCTCGACGCGGCGGGGCGCGTGCTGGAGGAGCGATACGGCAACGGCGTGCGCCAGCTCCACGAACGAGACGACCTGGGCCTGCCCTCCCGCATCCGGACGGTGAACGCGCTGGGCCTCGCCCTGTATGACGTGACGCTGACCCGCAACGCCTATGGGGCGCCTTTGACGGTGACGGACACGGATGGGCGTGGCCTCGACCACTCCGCGGTGTTCGGCTACGACGGCGCCGCGCGTCTGACGGACGCCATCCTCGGCGCGGTGCCGATGCCGGGCGGCTCCCTGGGCCAGGGGCCCGGCTCGTATGTGTTCGGCTACCAGTACGACGGACTCCAGAACATGGTGGGCCGGCAGGTGACGGGGCCGACGTCGTTGGACCTCCTCGCGGGGACGTTCCATTTCGGCGAGCGCGGCTTCGGGCCTCGACAGCTCACGCGCGTCGCCACGCCGTCCGGCGACACCCTGGTGGACTACGACGCCGCGGGCCGGCAGGTGCGTCAGGGCGACCGGCTGATGACCTACAACGGGCTCGACCAGCTGGTGCACGTGGTCCTGCCCGCCCTGCCCGGGACGTCACCAGGCTTCGTGACGCACGCCTATGGGTACACAGGGCAGCGGGTGAGGACGGCGTCGTCGTCCGGGGCGCCGCAGTATTGGTTCTCTCCCCAGGTGACACAGCGCCCCACGGGGGCGCGGGAGCGCTATCTCACCGTGGGTGACCGCACGGTGGCGCGCGTCACCTCCATCGTCGCGGGCGGTGAGGGCGCCCTCGCCGGTGCGTCCGGAATGGGAGCTCTGCGCGGCGCGGCGTGGGGGACGTTCGTCTCCCACGGGCTGGGCTCGCTGCTGCTGGGCGCGTTCGTGCTCATGGTGGGCTCGGTGGCGCTCGGCCGGACACGCAGGTCGCGTGGGCAGCGCCTGACGGCGGGCGTGGTGCTCGTGGCGATGCTGGGCGTCGGGTGCGAATCGGGCCTGCGTGCCCCCGAACTCGGGGTGGTGCGGGCCTCCATCTGGGTGGCGGTCGGCACCGTCTACTTCCAGAGCGGCGTGAGCGCGGGCATCACCCTGATGACCCAGGAGGACGGCAGCGTGCAGGAGGAGCGGCGGTACGAGCCCTTCGGCGCGCCCATCGACGCCTACCGGGAGTTCGTGGGGGGCGGCACCGTCGTGGAGCCCATCAGCCACCTGGAGGAGCCGCTCAACGCGCTGAACAAGCTGACGGACCCGCACACGGGCTGGAGCGACCATGGGGCGCGGTGGATGGCCCCCGCGCTGGCCTCGTGGCTGACGCCGGACCCGCCCATGAAGGGGCCGGACGCGAAGTTCCTCGACCAGCCCTGGGACCTGCATCCGTATCAATACGTCCGCCAGAACCCCGCGCTGTATTGGGACCCGGATGGGCGCGAGCCGGTCCTCGACAAGGCAGGCACGGCGGAGGGATTCCGCAAGGAGTTCGAGACGGCTCGGGGACACGAGGTCGGAAAGGCGGCGGCCGACCGGCTCGTCAACCTGGCCGAGGTGAACTACAACATGAGCGGTCCCGCGCCCGCGAACACGCGCTTCCTGCAGGACATGTCCAATCGCTATGTCTATACGGCGCGCGGCGGGTGGATCGACATGAACCACTTCATGTACTACGCGGGACACGCCTACGAGTATCTCCAGCGGATGGGGGGCCACCCGGCGCTGACCGAGCGAGCCATCGTCCGCACCGTCGAGGCGGGGCGCTGGCAGGAGATCGCCGACGGCTGGAAGGGCGTCCAGGGAATGGGGACGTACTACTCCTACGAGGACCTCCCCAGCGACCTGTACGGGGCCCAGTTCGGCGCCAGCTACTTCGACCCCACGTCCGACAAATCCCTGGCGGAGCAGGTGGAGCTGTTCCTCAACAACCTGGGCGCCACCGCGCCGGACCGCGCTCCCAACTACTCGTCCATCCCCGCCAACGACAAGGCCGCGGGGACGGAGGCCTACAAGCGCAAGGGGCCCTCCGCCACGAACGAGACGACGACTCCCATGCAGACGCTGCCCGTGGAGTCCTGGCTGGACAAGTGAAGCGCCGCGCGCGCGACGCGTCAGGAATTGCTGGGAAATAGCCAGGAAAAGCAGGTCGGGGGGTATGGCTCTGGAAGGGCCGCTCATGGGGACGCGGCAGCCATTGCCAACATGAAGAAACTCCTGACGTTGACCGGAAGTGTCCTGGGACTGTTAGTGCTGGTCTCATGTGGTCCCACCGAGCCAGGGGGGGAGGCCGCTCCCACGGGAGAGGCCTCCGCCCGCCAGCCGCTCGACGAGGTGTGCACCCGGGTCGAGGCGACGCTGCTGGCGCTGAAGACGACGAGCGGCGCGCGGGTGTGCAGCTTCGACGAGGACTGTCCCTGGGGCTCCTTCTGCAACCAGAGCACGCTCAAGTGTGACTGGCAGTGTCTCGAGAATGGCTCCGGCGCGAATGCCTGCTCCGTGGCGGGGACCACGTGCGGCTGCGACGGCCGCTGCTCGGTGCCCGGCTCGGAGGCGCCCTCGGAGGTGTCCCGCCCGAATCTGGGCGTGGAGCCCACCTACCTGACCTTCACCCCTCCCACGGCGCCCGTGACGGTGTGGAAGGAGCAGTCGGCGGATGTCTCGCTGACGGTGGACACGGCGGCGCAGGGGACCGCGGCCGCGACGCGCCAGGTGCGCGTGTCGGCCGGTCCCGAGGTGGAGGTGTCCTGCTCCTCGGCCTCCGGGCCCTTCGCCAGCGAGTGCACCCTCACGGGGTGGACCTTCACGGCGAGGGGGACGCGTTTCCAGGCGACGAAGCGGGTCTGGGGGCGCCCCACCTCCGGCAGCACCCGCACGACCTGGAACCTCCAGTTCGACGGGGAAGGGCTGACGCCGCGCCGCGCGCAGATCTCCGCGGCCCGCGCGACGACGGCGCCCACGACCTCCGGGACGGTCCGGTTCGAGGGCTCGGTCACCGTGCGCGTGCTGAGCACCGCGACCTCCACCTCGACGGAGGGGTCACCGGAGACGCGAATGACCCTCCCCGTGCAGGCGTGGGTGAACAACGACTACCTGCTGCTCTATGACGCGTCCCGCGTCCTGTCTCCCTCGGGCAAGCTGCGCGTGGAGCGGGTGCAGCCCTACGTGGAGTTCAGCTGGCTGCCCTCCACCACGGCTTCCGGAGACCGGACGACGGTGGACGCGCTCACCGCGGTGCTGAGTGGCAGGACGTTCTCGGGCCTGCCCTCGGGGGCTCGCAGCCTGTCGGGGCGCTTCGACATCACCTTCACGTCCTATGGCTCCAGCTTCCTCAACGCGCAGTACGCGCTCTCCCGGTCGCGGGACGCCGCCGTCGCGTGCAGCGCCTCGGCGCCCTGCGCGAGCGGGTACGTGTGTGAACAGGGCCTGCAGGCCTGTGTTCCGGGCACGGCGTGGACCACGCTGGGCAACAACTACTATCCGCGGAACACGGTGGTGCACGAGCAGTTCAAGGCGTGGAGGGATTCGGGCGCGCAGCAGCTCGACGCGGCTCCAACGGCCTATGCCCTCTCTCCCGAGCGGGTGGCGCAGGGCGTGCTGTGTGACACGGGCTCCGGCCAGCCGCCGAATGCCTCGTTCACCTCGACGGTGCTGACGTACTCGGGCGAGCTCGCCTGCTCCACGGGGCGGCCCACGTACTTCGCGCGGCTGAACACGCAGCGGGACCTGGCGGCGGTGCTGCCGTCGTCTCCCGTGCTGGAGAGCCGGCAGATGCTGCAGTCGTGCGTGAGCGACCTGCAGCAGATGCCCGCGGGCCCGTACTCGTCCACGCTCGATACGTTCTTCGCCCAGCGACTGCAGAACCCGGGGCAGTGCTTCAGCGTGCCCCGGACGTTCGACGCGTTGTCCCTGCTGGGCACCAAGCGGCAGACGTCGCGGGACCGGCTGCGGTGGTACCTGCTCCAGCAGTGGATTGGCGCGCACGCCTTCGTGGCGCGCCAGACGATGCTGCACGGCAAGTCCTACGACTACATCGGCGATACACCGCAGGTCCAGCTGCCGACGATGAGCAACTCCCTGGACCAGTTCGAGCGCGCCTGGGAGCTGTACCTCACCCCGGAGATGGGGGTGTCCTCGCTGGACTACGGCGTGGACGGCTTCTGTGAGTTCAAGAACCCCGACTACCGGCTGCCCTCCAACCCGGTGGGCGTGTGGACGTATGACGACGGCGAGTTCGTCCAGTCGCGCAACTTCTACTGGGACATCGCCGCGGGAGGCGGGGACCTGACGTTCCTGTGGTACCCGGAGCCCACGAAGCAGGACGCCTGCAGCGAGCATGTCGCGGAGCAGTGCGGGATGGACCCGTCCTATTGCCCGCCCCATCCCAGCCGCTGCGGCATCGGCATCTATCCCATCCTCGCCTTCGGTGAGGGCGTGAACGGCGACTCCGGGAACAAGTTCTACGTCTACAAGTACGCGGCCGAGTACATGACTATGCCCGACGAGGCGCTGGTCGTGGAGCACGCCTCCGGTGGGGCGCGGCACTTCGCCAGCTACGACCTGGACTGGATGAACAACCGTCCGCTGAACGTCCCGGTCGTGGCCCGACGCAGGGGCGGCCAGTACTCGTTCTTCGACGGCAACGTGCCGAACGGCCCCATTGCGCCTCCCGCGGACAACATCGACATGCCCGACTACTTCGTCCCCTTCATCGAGGACGAGCCGCTGCCGGTGGGAGACCCCGTGGAGTCCACGACGGGTATCGTGGTCTTCGATTACGCGATGAGCGACGAGGCGATGCGCGCGGCCGCGGCGAAGCCCTACTCCTCGTGGCTGAACGTGGCCGCCGAGCGGCTGCCCATGCCCGGCAACCTCCCGCACCACGAGCAGGGAATGGGGCTGCCCACGGCGGTGCTGGAGGGCGTCACGGCGAACCTGGACCTGCTCGACGCGGAGCTGGCGCGGGTGGCCCGCATCTCCACCTGCCAGGACACGGCGGCCGGGTCCGTTCGCGCCCTCGCGTTGGAGCGCTACGGGCGGGTCATGCGTCAGGCGCTCACGCTCGAGGCCTCGGCGAGTCGGCAGATGAGCGTCGTGGCCTCCATGGACTGCGTGGGGAATCCCCAGATGGCGGGGGGCGTGGAGGCGCGCTTCAAGCAGGCGCGAGCGCGGCTGGAGGCGGCGCGTGGCCGCGTGCAGCGCACGCTCCAGGCCATGACCTCCTGCGAGGCGATGAACATCCCGGAGAACGAGGCCCCGCTGCTGTTCCGCAGCGTGTCCGGTGCGTCCGAGCGGTTCTTCGCGAGCTCGGACTACGTCAAGTCGTACTCGGACCTCGCGCTGGCGAGCGCGGAGGCGGACGTGAACGCCGCGCGCACGGCGTGGGAGCAGCAGCGCACCAGCAACATCCAGCAACAGATGACCGAGCAGGACGCGCAGCGGCGGCTGGAGCGGCTGCAGGCGGAGTATGGCCGCCCGCTGGTGGAGATGTGCGGGCTGACGGTGGAGTCGAAGGACGCGCTGGCGCTGTTCGACCCGGCGCAGCCCAACGCCATCAAGCCGGAGAACTGCTACGTGGCGAAGCAGACGCCCGAGTGCACCGTCAGCCCGACGGAGATGTACTCGGCGGTGACGACGGAGCAGGCCCGGTACTCGATGTGCATCTGGGCGGACCTGCGGGGGTCGGGGGAGATCACCCTGACCGCGCCGTTCTCCAACGTGGTCGACAACTACACCACGGCGACCGTCTCCAACGGCGTCATCTCCGTGAACGGCCATCAGTTCGAGACGCGGTACCTGTACCAGCCGCCGTTCTCCATGGACCGTGTGTCGACGCAGCGACTGGCGACCGCGCAGCAGATGTGTGCCCTGGCGACCGGTGGGATGCGGGAGCTGCCCTCGCCCATCGACCTGGGCAAGGGCCTGAGCAACACCTGCTACCGGGGTGAGCTGGGCGTGGCGCGGCTGAAAATCACCGCCGCGGCGCAGAGCATGCAGGTGGCCCGCTCCACCTGGGCCGACGCGCAGGAGCGCTACAACATCGCCACCAACAAGTGCATCAACCTCATCTACAACGAGGCGCAGAAGGCGGCGGTGCGCAACGCGCATGACGCGGCGATGCTGGAGCTGACGGGGGCGAAGGAGACGGCGGACCGCCTCAACCAGGGGCTCAACAGCTTCAACCGGGCGCTCAGCACCGCCGAGCAGGGAGCCATGATTGGTACCTCGTTCGGTGGCCCCGTGGGTGGCGTCATCGGAGGGGTCATCGGGTTCGGACTCGGCCTCTTCGGGGCCCATGCCGCGGACGAGTCCATCCGGCTCCAGCAGGAAATCTACGTCACCGAGCTGCACTTTCAGCAGCAGATGAACCTGCTGGACCTGGATATCCGGGTGAAGAACTGCCTGTCGGACGCGAGCCTGAGCATGCAGGGCGTGAAGACGGCGGCGTTGCAGGTCGCCCGTGCGACGACGGACGTGGAGCTGGCGACGTTGGACATGCGGAACATGCAGACGCGCGTGACCCAGCTGTCGACCGAGGGGGTGGCGGCGGTGAAGCGGGAGCAGGGGCGCACGGTGGAGTCGCTGGCGCACCACTACTGGCTGGACGAGCGCATCGAGAAGGCGAACGACTCGTTCGAGTGGGCCCGGCGGCTGACGTACCTGCTGGCGCTGTCTCTGGAGTACGAGATGCAGCGCAGCCTGAGCGAGCGGCAGACCATCCTGAGCGCCACGCGTCCCTCGCAGCTGAGGTCGGTGTACAACAACCTGGTGGCGCTGAAGTTCGCGGCGAAGGTGGGCAACCGCTTCCCGGGCGAGGACACGGTGTTCCTGAGCCTGCGGGACGACGTCCTGAAGCTGTCGGCGATGACCGGGGCTCCCTCGGGAGAGCGTGACTACTCCCCCGGGCAGCGGTTCGCGCGGCGCATCTCGTCGCCACAGCAGGCGGTGTTCGACCGGACGGGGCACTACCTGGGGCAGGGCATCACGTTCAACATGCCTGTCCCCAACGGGCTGGCGAACCGGTGCGCGGAGCGCCTGTGGTCGGTGCGAGCCAACATGGTGACGGATGGCTCGGGGACCTGGCCGCAGGAGCAGGGCGCGCAGGTGCTCCTGTACAAGCGGAACACCTTCCAGAGCCGCTGGTGCAGCAGCCTGGGCCTGGGAGATGGGACGGATTTCCAGGTGCGCGTGCACAGCCCCTCGGTGGACCTGTCCGGCCAGCCGCCGCTGGCTGACGCCGCGTCGACGAGCGCGTGGTCGTCGGCCAGCATCCAGTCGCGCATCAACGCGGATTCGAGCGCGTGGTACGGGCTGGCGTGTACGTCGCAGAACGGCTGCACGGACGAGCTGGCGGGGCGAGGCTTCTTCGGTGAGTACATGCTGCTGCTGCCCGAAGTGGGGCTGTTGGGGAGCGGCTTCGACGCCTCGTCGGTGGAGGACGTGATGCTCGCCTTCGAGGTGGAGTCCGTGTCCAACGCGCCGGATCCGGGCCTGCTTCGCGAGGAGGAATGCGGCTCCATCCAGACCGAGCCGCTGAGCTGCGCGCGGTAGTGGACGTGTCGTCGCTGTAGTCAGTCACGGAAGTGGGAGGCGCTTGTTGAAGTCAACAGGCGCCTCTCTTTTATTCAGACAACAACGGGGATGTCTCGATGAAGCGAGTCATTGCGGCTTTGCTGTTGGGAGGAGTTGCGCCCGCATGGGCAGCGTCGGAGCCGGTGCCGAGCGCGCTGAGCGCGCAGACGTTGAGGTTGCCGGATGGGCCCGGGTCCGTGAGAGGGCTTGGGGACGCGGTGACGGTGGATGGGTTCAGCGCGCAGGTGCAAT
>NZ_JAKCFI010000032.1 GCF_021412625.1 Myxococcus stipitatus
TGAGAAGCCCTCGTCGCCTCGTGCGACGGGGGCTTTTCGCTTTTCTACAGGGCCCTTGTCGCCGCGGGTGCCCTGCCTCGAGGTGTTTCTCCCCCCGAGGCCCCAGGCCCGCTGGCGCGCCTTTCAGCCCACGCGCAGCACCACCTTGCCCACCGTGGCGCGCGTCTCCAACTGCTGGTGCGCTGTCGCCGCCTCGGCCAGCGGCACCACCAACCCCAGCTTCACGCGCAGCTGCCCGAAGGGCGCCAGCGACGCCAGGCTCGCTCCCCAGGTGCTTGCGCCAATTCTCATTGGCCAACCGGGCCGCGCCGAACGGATGGACATCCCGTGGCGCGGCCCGAATCGAGGATTTGAACCCTCTCCTATGGGACGTGGGGTTGCTCGCGGGGGCGGCTCTTCTGGAGGCGTCGGAGGACGGCCTGCGCCGCCAACGTCACCAGCGCCATGAGACCGCTGTAGCCGATCAGGGGCCAGGCGGTGTCACCGCCGAGCGCGATGATGATGAGCGTCCCCACCGTTCCGACGATGAGGCTCTGGACGCAGAAGTAGAGCGCGACCGCCGTCCCCGCCACGGTGTTGAAGGCCTCGAGGGCGCCGTTCGCCGTGACGGACGCCGCGACCACGATTCCCATCGCGATGACCCACATGGGAGCGACGAAGGACCAGAACGACGGAGCCAGGAAGCGCTGTCCCGCCGTCAGGAGCGCCGCGCCCACCAGCAACAGGAGCATGGCCCGACTGAGACTCCCCGCCAGTCCCCACCGCTCCACGAAGTGTTTCGCGAAGCGTGAGGTCAGGACCATCACGAGTGCTGGGGTGGAGAAGGCCAGGCTGAACTGGAGCTCCGAGTATCCCACGCGTCCGATGAGGAGCCTCGGCGCGGTGGAGAAGAACACGAAGAACGCGCCCATCGCCGCGCTGAAGCCGAGGGTGTACGTCCAGAACGCGGCATTGCGAAGGATGGGCAGGAACGCCGTCTTCTCGGGGCGCCCCACCGTCGAGCGTGTCTCCGGCCACCGGGCGAAGGCATTCACCAGCGCGCCCGTCGCCAGAGTGCCGAGCGTCAGGAAGATGGCCCGCCACCCGGAGTGTCTCGCGAGCAGGGCCCCGATGATGGGACCGAGCGCCGGGACGAACGCCAGCATGGCGCCGAACAGGCTGTAGATGACCGCTCCTTCGGGGCGCTCCGCATAGACATCACGGACCGTCGCGAAGGTGGCCACGAGGGCGGCGGACGCTCCCCCGGCTTGGACCAGGCGGAGCCCCAGGAACAACACCGCATCGGACGTTCCCGCGAGGAGGAACGAGCTGGCCGCGAACGCCAGTGCGCCGCCCAGCACGACGGGACGTCGACCCAGGCGGTCGGAGAGGGGACCGAACACCATCTGCCCGAGCCCGAGTACGGCCATGTACAGGCTCAACGTGAGCTGGACGAGGGTTGGGGAGGCGTTGAGGACTCCCGCCATGGCCGGAACCACGGGGAGGTAGATGTCCATGGCCAACGAGGCCAGGAGGTCGAAGGGGGCCATCAGCGACAGCGCTGCTGGCACGGAGTGCTTCCACGACAGGATTTTCGAGTCAGGCACGATTGCATCCGCACAAATGAGGAACATCTGGCGGCGCTCTGCCTCTCCACGGTGAACGGGAAGTCTTCGGGCAGATGGCCGCGGCAACGGTTGACGTGTCGCCGCGGCTCACTCGTCTGCGGAAATGGTCGTTCCCATCCGGCGTGGCTCCAAGGTGCGTCGTGTCTGCGCACGAGGGCCTGGGAAGGATACCTCAGTTGCCTCGACGGTGCTCCATGGTCGGTGGACCGTGGTCTGCGTCGCGCTGGCGTGCCCCGGCACGAAGCGCGCCTCCGCCTCCATCTGGTGATTCCGCGAAGAGCCAGGCTCCGTTCCCGGGCCCGGCTCACGCTCGCTTCCTCGCGGGTCAGGCCCCCAGCCGTCTGCGCCTGGCGAACCAGCCCAGCATGACCACGGCCCAGAGGATGCTCGAGGAGACCGCGCCAGCGTCTCCGCTCGCGCCACAGGCGCACCCAGAAGACGGAGCCGCGTCACCCGGGACCGAGCCCGCATCCGGCGTCACACCCGAGTCAGGAGGACCGCCTGCATCGGGGCGCGTCCCCGCGTCGTCGGAATCCCCCGCGTCCGGGCGCGTCCCCGCGTCGTCGGATTCACCTGCGTCCGGGCTCGCCCCGGCATCGGTCGCGGTCCCTCCATCGGAGCTCGCTCCGCCGTCTGGCGTTCCCCCGGCGTCGGGTCCGATCCCTCCGTCAGGGGTGCTCCCCGCATCCGAGCTCCCACTCCCGCCATCGGGTCCGCTCCCGCCGTCAGGCAGGCTCCCGGCGTCGGCACTGCTCCCCGCATCCGGCGTCGTACAGGCTCCGACTCGTGGATCGAACTCCCCCTCGATGCACGTGCAGGTGTAGCCACCCGGGGTGTTGTTACACAGCGTTCCTGGTGTGCAGTACCCGTTGTTCTCGGCGCACTCGTTGATATCGACACACGCGCTGCCATGGGCCTCGAACCCGGGCTTGCATCCGCAAACGCGGCTGCCCGGGGTATTCGTGCACGTCATGCTCAGCGGGTCACAGCCGCCGTTGTCGGTGGCGCACTCGTTGATGTCCACGCAGACGATGCCGTTCCCCGAGTAGCCAGAGACGCAGGTGCAGCTCCAGCTCCCCGGGCTATTCGCGCACGTCGCGTTCGGGCTGCACCCTCCGTTGTTCGTGGCGCACTCGTTGATGTCCACGCACGTCACGCCGTCACCGCTGAACCCGCTCTTGCACGCGCAGGTCCGGCCGCCTGGAGTGTTCGTGCAGGTGGCGTCCGGGCCGCACCCTCCGTTGTTCGTGGCGCACTCGTTGATGTCCACGCAGGTCCGGCCGTCGCCGCTGTAGCCCGCCTTGCACGCGCACGTGAAGCTTCCCGGCGTATTCGTGCACGTCGCGTCCACGCTGCAGCCTCCATTGCCCACGGCGCATTCGTTGATGTCCGAGCACACGGACCGGCTCCCCTCGGCGCCGGTGCACGTCCAGCCCGCCTCCACACCACAGCGCGCCGAGCAGCCGTCCCCGGCGGCGGTGTTCCCGTCGTCGCAGGACTCCGTGTGCTCGAGGACGGCGTTCCCGCAGGTGACATCCAGGACGATGAACACCATCGCGGCGCCCACGTCGGCGCTGACGGCGTCGACGCCTGGGCTCCCCACGATGACCGTGTTCCCTTGCATGGCCACGGCGCGCCCCAGGCCGTCCGCGACGGCGCCGTCACTCGCGACGAGCTTGCGCTGCTGGCTCCACGTCGTCTCCGTGCGAGTGAAGACATACACGCCACCCGCCCCGCTGCCTCCCGGTGTATCGACTCCGGTCGCTCCGACGGCGAGCCTGTCTCCATGGATGGAGACACTCCCGCCCAGCGCGTCTTGCGCGGCACCGTCCGACGCAACCAGCTTCTGCTGGAGGCTCCAGCTCGCGCCGGACCTCACGAACACGTAGGCGCTCCCCGCGTCGGCACGGGCCGCGAGGTCATCGCCCGGGGCCCCCACCACCACCGTCTCCCCGTGGACGGCCACGGCCCGGCCGAAGCCATCGTCCACCGCGCCGTCATCCGCGACGAGCCCCTGCTCGTGTTGCCACGTCCCGCCACTGTTCCGCACGACGACGTAGGCCTTGCCCGAGTTGGCGGACCCGACGGCGTCCTTGTTGGGCGCGCCGATGACGGCCGTCAGCCCGGACAGCGCGACGCTCGTGCCGAAGGCGCCACCGCCCGCCGCGTCAGGCGCGGTCACCTTCTGTTCGAGCGCCCAGTACCCACCCTGCACCTTCGCGAAGAAGTAGGTGCTGCCAGCGTCGACGAGGTTCGGCGCGTCGTCCCCAGGCGCTCCGAACAGTGCGTAATCCCCCGCGAGCGCCACGCTCTGTCCGAATCGGTCGTCCGCGTTCTGGTCCGATGTAATGGCCGAGAGCTTCTGCTGGCGGGTCCACGTGCCGCCCTGCCGGACGCACACATACGCGGCTCCGACGTTGGCGAAGCCCGCGACCTTCAGCTTGGGGCCTCCGATCAGCACGGTCTCCCCCGAGATGGCCACACTGGTCCCGAACCCCACGCTGGCTAGCAGGTCACCCGAGACCAGCTTCTGCTGGAGCGTCCATGCATGCCCGGTGCGGACGAAGACATAGGCGCTGCCTGCCTGGCTTTGCAGCTCGCTCAGGTCGTCGAGCGGCGCGCCGATGACGGCCGTGTCTCCATCGAAGGCCACGCTCTGCCCGAAGGCGTCTCCCTGGGCCTCGCCCGCGGCGAAGAACTCCTGTCCCGAGCTCCAAGCCGCTCCCTGGCGCTGGAGCACGAGCACGCTCCCCGACTCGGCCCCTCCTGACGTGCGCCCCGGTGCGCCGAGCAGGGCCGTCTCTCCCGTGAGCGCCACCGCCATGCCGAGCCGACCCATCCCCGAACCCGCGGCCGGCGTCCAGGCCGTCTCCAACGTCCAGGTGTTGCCCGTCCGCGCGTAGATGTACGCCCCTCCCACGTCGTCGTTGCTCGAGAAAACGCTGTCCTTTCCGAAGGCGCCTACCACGAGCCGCTCGCCCGACAGCGCGACCCGCTGGCCGAAGCCGTCGCCCGAAGCGCCGTCGAACGCGGTCAGCTCCTGCTGGAGACTCCAGGTCGTGCCCGAGCGGACGAAGACCTGCGCGCTCCCCGTCCCACTCCCACGCGACGTCGTCCCCCGAGGGAATGCCCACCAGCGCGGTGCTCCCCGAGAGGGCGACGCTGCTTCCGAACTGCTCGGAAGGCTGGCCCGTCGCCGACGAGAGGCGCTGCTGTTGGAGCCAGCTGCTGTCGATGCGGTGGAACACGTAGGCGCTGCCGGCGTTGCTCCCCTTCGCGGTGTCATCGAAGGGAGCCCCCACGAGGATGGCGTCCCCGTCGATGGCGACGCTGGAGCCGAAGCTGTCGTTCGCCGCTCCGTCGTCGGCGAGCAGCCGCGCCTGGAGCACCCAGCTCGAGCCCGAGCGGAAGTACACATAGGCACTCCCGGCTTGCGACCCACGCTCGTTGGTGTTCTGGGGCGCGCCGATGACGGCATGGTCGCCCTGGATGTCGACGCTGCCTCCGAAGCCGTCCCCTCTATTGAGGTAGCTCCCCAGCAGCTTCTGCTGGACGACCCAACCCCCGCCCGTGCGCTTGAAGATGTACGCATTGCCGATGCCCGGGCGCAGCTCGCGGTCGTGGCTCGGCGCCCCGACGATGGCGTAATCACCCGAGACCGCGATTCTCTGACCGAAGAGGGCACCGTCCTGCGGCTCGGGGTCGGTCGTCCCGGACAGCCGCGCCTCCTCGAGCCAGATGAGCGGGTCGACCCGCACGGGGAACACGGCGTTCCGCGTGTCGACGTGAATGGTCAGCTCCCCCGCCGAGGTCCGCGCGAACCGTGTCGCCAGCGGCGTTCCCCGGTCGTCCACCGCGTACAGGTCCGTGAGGACATGACGGGCTCCTGCTCCCTGCGCTGCCTCGATGGTCGCTCGCGTCCCGTCGGGGCTCGGCTCCACGGTCCGGCCCGGCGTGAGGGTCATCACCAGCGAGAGTGCGCCGCTCGCGCAGCTCGCGGGCGGGCTCGCGATGTCGAAGCCCTGCTCCACGCCGAGTGGCCCGTTGACGTACCACTCGGAGAGGTTCGGTCGCTCCACGCGTGCTTCATTGCCGCCGCCCGCGGTGACGCGCCCCGGCTCGACGGCCACCTCCGCGCCCTGGCATCCCCAGCGCCCGAGCCCCAGGCGCAGCGCCCCCGCGGGCCCTCCGCTCAAGCCGAGCCCGGTGCCATCGACGGTGACCTCCTGGTCGAGGACCGCGTTGCGCCCACTCAGCCCCTGGCCTCGCTTCACGAGCGCGAACGACGGATGCGCGTCGCGCTGACGGGCCTCGACGTAGGCCCGCCGCAGCTCGGGTGGCATCGCGGGAGCGGGTTCACGCGTGGCGGTGGAGGCTCGGGCGGAGGGTGGCTCGTCCCCTTCAGGGCGGCATCCTCCCTGGGAACCCGCGAGGCTCGTGACCGACGAGAGCGCGCACAAAGCCAGCACGCTTCGCCAACGGCGAAATCGTTGTCGTGTATTCATGGCTGGAGGGACTACGGCGTGAGACGTACTGCCATGGCGCCCGACGGGGCGCCGGGAGAAGGGGCTATCTCGCTCCGACGCCTGGCGGCGGCGCTTCGAGCAGCGGTGTCAACGTGAGGCTCGGCAGCCGCGGGTCGTCCTGGCCATCCCAGACGCGCGCCTCGACCGACTCGAGGATGGAGGTCGCCCAGTCGTTCCCGCTCGCGGTCAGGGCGAGCTCGAACGTGGGGTAGGAGAGCCAGAGCTCGTACGCGGTGGCGTTCTTCAGGGTGTTTTCGCGGACGCGAACCGAGCCGGCCGCGAAGGACAGGGCGGAGGAGCTCCCGCCGGGCGGCCCGCGATTGTCCTCGACGCGATTGAGCTCGAAGACCACCGTGCCTCCGGTGACGCTGATCGCGGTGCCAGTCTCCGCGCTCTCCGGCGCGCCCGCGTTCCGGAAGTTCTCGAGCAGGTCGTTGTGCTGGATGACGGGACTGCCGCTCAGGACGCGGATGGCGGAGTTGCTGTTGCGCAGCAGTCGGTTGTCCTCGATGAGCGCCGGGCGCTCGTCGTCCGCGCATCGACCCGACGCGTTCGCGTGGAGCAGCAGGCCGATGATGTTGTCCTGGATGACATTCCCGAGGATTCGGGTGTCACACGCGTACACGAACAACCCATGCCGGCTCGTGTTCTGCTCGATGCGGTTGCCGCGCACCACCGAGCGCGACTGTTCGAGCAGCAGCGCGGCCGTGCCCTCGCCGTTGTGGTGGAAGTAGCTGTCCGTCACGAGTGGCGAGCTGCGCTCGATCTCCACCCCCGCGCCGCTGTGGCGGACCTCGACGTGCTCGAGCACGCTGCCGGACAGATAGTTGCCGGAGGCATCGAGCACGGCGTCGATGCTGGAGTCCGCGAACGACACCCCTCGCCAGCTTCCGGGGCCCGCGTCCGGCGCCTCGGCGCCGAAGAGGATGGGGGCAGCCTCCGTGCCTCGGGCGACGAGCTGCTCCCGGACGAACAGCTGATGCGGTCCCCGGAAGAGGACCTCCACGCCAGGCGCGATGGTGAGGGAGCCGCCCTCGGGGATGAAGAGGTCGCCGGTGACGACGTAGGGGCTGCCTTCCTTGGTCCAATGGGTGTCCGGCGGCAACGAACCGGAGACCTGGGTCTCCGGCCCGACCAGCACCTGGACGGAGATGGGCTGGGGCAGCGCATGGCCCAGCGCGTCCCGGAACGTGACATGGACCTGGACGGGACTGCCTTCCGGCAGCGTCCAGGCGCGAGTGCTGACGAAGGGCTCCCACGTCGCATCCGCGAGCAGCGGGTCGTGGCCCACCTTCATCTCCGTCACCTCGGAGTCCGCGTCCACGGCGGACAGCGTGAGGACGACGTCGCGAGACGAGACCCGCTTCCTGCCGCCGTTGACGAGCACCCGCGCGTCGTGTGGCGGCTGCGTGTCCACGATGACGGAGGCCGAAACCGTGAGGCCCTCCCGACCGCCCTCCCGCCGGAAGCGCGCGAACAGCGTATGGGGCTCGTCCGCGGTGAACGTCCAGGAGACGGCCGAGGTCATCGGCGTCCACGAGGCGTCCGTGAACTCGGGTTGCTCCGAGAGCAGGTAGTGCGTGGCCCCCTCGAACCCGTGGAGCGAGACGCCCACGGTGCGCGAGCCCACGGCCTTCGCGCCGTCCTCGATGCGTCTCTGGCCGTGGGACGGGACCTCGGCGCGCAGCGTCTGGACGGGCAGCGTCACGTGCTGGCCCGGTTCGACCCGGACCGCCTCCACTTCGGCGGGTTCGTAGCCGGGCGACTCGAAGCGCACCGCCGGCGCGGTGGACGTCGACGAGCCGTGTCCCCGCGGCGTCCTCGATGGACAGGCGCAGCGCGAGCGGGCCGGGAGGGAGGACCAGCACGGGCCCCGACGGTGGCCGTGCACGCAAGGGGCGCCTGGGGTCCTGCGCGGGGGGAGAGGGTGTGGAGCCTCAGCCGGGACGGGGCGTTCTCCAGCCCCGCCATGGCCGCGGCCACGAAGGACTGGAGCTCGCTGTACTCGACGCGCTCGTCCCCGTTGATGTCCGCGCCTCCGAGCAGCGCCGAGCGCGCCAGGTGGCTGAAGACACCCGCGCGCCAGCGAGACCACTCGTGGGTCTGGCCCGTGTCACTCTCGGCGAAGGCCACGCCGACATGGGGGCGGCGTTGGAGCTCCTTCTTCTCGAGGAGCCCCTGCAACCTGCGCAGGGCCTTGGCGTCCGCCTCCCCTCGGCTGCCCACCACCCCCGAGGCATGGCAGGGGTCGACGAGCAGGTGGATGAAGTCCGCGTCGAGCGCGTCGATGACCTCCGAATACAGGGCGGCCTGGTCCAGCTCCCCGTCCACCAGGGGGAGGAAGGCGCACCCGTCATCGCCGATGTCGCCATGCCCCACGTAGACGACCAGGACCTCCGAGGCGCGCCCGGCGTCGCGGTCCTCCCGGTTGGCGTGGGAGATGCGCTCGACGGCCGAGCGCAACGCGGCGCTCGTGGGGGGACGGGCTCGCTCCAGCATGGGCGGGCGTCGCCGCGCCTCTCCGTGTCCGGCAGGGTGAGGAGCGTGGTGTCGAAGCCCAGCCGCTCCAGCGTCTCCGCCCAGATGAGGCCGTCATCGTCCACGCAGTGGAGGGGCGGGCGCCGGGGATGCTCCGAGCCGTTGAAGGCCACCACCAGCGCACGGCGGACGGGCTCCTCGGCCGAGGCGGTGCCGCTCGCAATCCCAACCAGGAACACGAGCGCGGCCCCGAGCCAGCCCCGTCCATGCAACGTCATTCGCGGCGCTATAGCACGCTAGGGGGAGGGCGAGAGCCGCACCGTCCTGCGCAAGGGTGTCGTCTCGGAGCCCGTGTCCTCGGGGCCGTCGAAGCTCGCCGTCACCTCCATCTGGGCGCCACGGGCCTCGTGGAGCGGGACGATGAGGGAGACGGCGCCCTCGTGTCCGGGGCTCCCTTCGATGAGGAAGGGCCCCTCCTCCGTGCGCAATCCCTCCGACACGAGGGTGAGTCGCAGCCGCGTGCCTGGCCGCGATGCGCCCGCCGCGAAGCCGAGCGAGCCGTCTCGCGGGCAGGGCGTCTCATCCCGCAGCTCGAGGGCCTCCCCGGTGGTGGGGAGACAGCCGATCCAGGAAGGCCCGCACCACCTGGCGCAGCTCCTGGTCCAGGGCATCCCCTTCGGGGGAGGGCGCGTCGGTCGGAAGCTGGAGGACCTCGGGCACCTCCCCAAGGGGCACGGCTTCGCGGGCCACCTTCCCCGCGGACCGGAGCACGTCCACGGCCGTCGAATGGGCGATCCTCAGCAGATAGGGCATGTAGGGACGCAGCCCGTCGTAGGCCCGCCGCGCCTCCGGGCGGAAGGCCCGGATGAACGTCTCCTGGTGGGCGACCTCCACGTCGAGCGGTGGCAGCCGCACCCGCAGCGACCGGCCCTCGAGCTGGACCGCGACGTCTCCAGCCAGGAAGCGCGCCACCTCGTCCGAGCACGCGAGATACACCTCGGTCAGGACGGTCTTCTCCCCCCTCCGAAAGGCCTCCAGGCTCGAGCGATCCCTCAGCAGCGACGTCTCCCCTTCTTCCGAGACCTACGGAAGGCCCCTCCAAGGCCGGCGAAAATACCGGGAGGCGCCCGTTCGGCCGCCCGTCCCTCCATATGGCGCCCGGCTCGTGGCCCGCACGGGAAGCTGGATGGGGGATTCCCAGGCGCCGACTCCCCGGATTGGGGCCTGGTGGACGAAAATCGGATCAGCGGACGCACGGAACGCTGGCGCTGCGGCAGATCCGATGGTAGAAGCCGCGCCCCCGCCACCAAGCCCGGGCACTGGCCCGGAGGACTTGGAGGTGGGACGTAGGGACAAGACGGAATACGGCGGTCAACGAAGCGAGTTGACAGGAGATGCGGCGGTGGTAGAAGCCGCGCCCCCGACGAAGAAGTCCGGGCAGCAAGCGGGCGGGAGACGGCGGGGCGGTCAATGAAGCAGAGGTTGACAGGGAAGGCGGCGGGGAGTTAGAAGCCGCGCCCTCCCGGAAGCAACAGCGGAAGCCACTGGGCGGCGCTGGAGCGGACGGGAAGTCGAAAAGAAAAAAGCTGAAGCTGAGAGGTTGACAGCGGATGCGAAGATGAAATAGAAGAGGCGCCCCGCTGACGGCGAGAAGGAAGTTGAAAGCGGAAGCGAGAGTAGCAGAAGGTCGCGGCTGAAACAAGCGACTCGGTCTTTGAAAACCAAATAGCAAGCCCAAGAAGAAGAAGGATTGCG
>NZ_JAKCFI010000033.1 GCF_021412625.1 Myxococcus stipitatus
CTGAAAGGCGCGCCAGCGGGCCTGGGGCCTCGGGGGGAGAAACACCTCGAGGCAGGGCACCCGCGGCGACAAGGGCCCTGTAGAAAAGCGAAAAGCCCCCGTCGCACGAGGCGACGAGGGCTTCTCAAAAAGAATCCGGCAGCGACCTACTCTCCCACGCGGTTTCCCGCGGAGTACCATCGGCTCTGGAGGGCTTAACTTCCGTGTTCGGGATGGGAACGGGTGTGACCCCTCCGACATTGCCACCGGAAAACAGGAGACAGTGCATACGAAGGGTAAGTTGCAGCGTTCTGCGAGTACAAGCGCTCGCCGATTGCGAAGTGTTGCTTCCGGGTGAATGCATTCGCATTCAAGCCTCGGCCTTGGCCCCGAGTCCCTTACTCCCCGTTAAGGGGCGCGCAAGAGAATGGGGGAAGTAAGCCGCTCGACCAATTAGTACCGGTTAGCTCAACGCGTTACCGCGCTTACACACCCGGCCTATCAACGTCGTAGTCTTCGACGGGTCTTCAGGGGCTTGCGCCCGGGATACCTGGTCTTGAGGTCGGTTTCCCGCTTAGATGCTTTCAGCGGTTATCCAATCGGCACATGGCTACCCAGCGATGCCTCTGGCGAGACAACTGGTACACCAGCGGTGCCTCCAACCCGGTCCTCTCGTACTAAGGTCAGAGCCTCTCAAGTATCCTACGCCCACAGCAGATAGGGACCAAACTGTCTCACGACGTTTTGAACCCAGCTCGCGTACCGCTTTAATTGGCGAACAGCCAAACCCTTGGGACCTGCTCCAGCCCCAGGATGCGATGAGCCGACATCGAGGTGCCAAACCTCCCCGTCGATGTGAACTCTTGGGGGAGATAAGCCTGTTATCCCCGGAGTACCTTTTATCCGTTGAGCGATGGCCCTTCCATTCAGGACCACCGGATCACTATGACCTGCTTTCGCACCTGCTCGACGTGTCCGTCTCGCAGTCAAGCTCCCTTATGCCATTGCACTCGCCGCCCGGTTTCCAATCGGGCTGAGGGAACCATCGCGCGCCTCCGTTACTCTTTGGGAGGCGACCGCCCCAGTCAAACTACCCACCAGACAGTGTCCCAATCCCGGCTTACGGGACATGGTTAGACACCAGAAATCAACAGGGTGGTATTTCACCGTTGCCTCCACCGAACCTAGCGGCCCGGCTTCAAAGGCTCCCACCTATCCTACACAGTCAATCCCTAGTGTCACTGTCAAGTTGTAGTAAAGGTTCACGGGGTCTTTCCGTCTTGCTGCGGGTAAACTGCATCGGCACAGCTATTTCAATTTCGCTGAGTCCCTCTCCGAGACAGCGCGGAAGTCGTTACTCCATTCGTGCAGGTCGGAACTTACCCGACAAGGAATTTCGCTACCTTAGGACCGTTATAGTTACGGCCGCCGTTTACTGGGGCTTCGGATCATCGCTTCGCCTTGCGGCTGACGAATCCCCTTAACCTTCCAGCACCGGGCAGGAGTCAGACCCTATACGTCGGCTTGTCGCCTTCGCAGAGTCCTGTGTTTTTGGTAAACAGTCGCTACCGCCATTTCTCTGCAACCTCTCTCGGCTTCGGCTGTACGCCTACACCTACCAGAGGCCCACCTTCTTCCGAAGTTACGGTGGAAATTTGCCTAGTTCCTTGGAGGAGAGTTCTCTCAAGCGCCTTAGGATTTTCTCCTCACCCACCTGTGTCGGTTTACGGTACGGACACCCTGCAAACTCCCTACGGGACTTTTCTTGGAAGCAGAGCATCAGCGACTTACCCCTTGCGGGGCGCCATGGGGTCTCGGGGATGACTGCCGCGCCTTTATTCGTACGCGACACCCCTACACCTTTAGACTGACACAACCACCGGTCAGCTCGCCTAGCTTTCTCCGTCCTCCCTTAGTTCAACGCTTGCAAGATGGCGCGGGAATATTAACCCGCTTTCCATCATCTACGCCTTTCGGCCTCGACTTAGGTTCCGGCTAACCCTGGGAAGATTAACTTGACCCAGGAAACCTTGGGTTTACGGCGAGGGGGTTTCTCACCCCCTTTATCGCTACTCATTTCGGCATCAGCACTCCCAGCCGCTCCAGCCACCCTTTCGGTTGACCTTCGCTGCAGCTGGGACGCTCCCCTACCGCCACACGCTTGACGTGTGACCCGAAGCTTCGGCACTAGTCTTGAGCCCCGTTACATTTTCGGCGCGGCCTGTCTTGACCAGTGAGCTATTACGCTTTCTTTAAAGGATGGCTGCTTCTAAGCCAACCTCCTGGTTGTCAATGACCTGCCACATCCTTTCTAGTGTTCACTTAGACTAGATTTGGGGGCCTTAGCTGTCGGTCTGGGTTATTCCCCTCTTGCCAATGGACGTTATCACCCACTGACTGCGTCCCGGGATAACAATTACCGGCATTCGGAGTTTGGTACGGTTTGGTAATCTGGTGAGACCCCTAGCCGTTCCAGTGCTCTACCTCCGGTATTGAATTACCCGAGCCGATACCTAAATATCTTTCGGGGAGAACCAGCTATCACGGAGTTTGATTGGCCTTTCACCCCTACACACAGCTCATCCCAGAAATTTTCAACTTTCATGAGTTCGGTCCTCCATGCGGTGTTACCCGCACTTCAACCTGGCCATGTGTAGATCACCCCGCTTCGGGTTATAATACACGCAACTGAATCGCCCTCTTAGGACTCGCTTTCGCTCCGGCTCCACCTATCGGCTTAGCCTCGCTACGTATATTAAGTCGCCGAATCATGATGCAAAAGGTACGCCCTCGCACTGGCTTGCGCCGTAGTGCTCGGACTGCTTGTAGACATGCGGTTTCAGGTTCTTTTGACTCCCCTTGCCGGGGTTCTTTTCACCTTTCCCTCGCGGTACTTGTTCACTATCGGTCGCCAAGGAGTATTTAGCCTTACCGGATGGTCCCGGCTGATTCAGACAGGATTGCACGTGTCCCGTCTTACTTGGGTAACCCGCTCAGCTCCAACCAGCTTTCGCGTACGCGACTATCACGCTCTTTGGTGTCCCTTTCCAGAGACTTCCGCTAGCCAGTCAAAGTCCTACCGCGGACCCACTACCCCGAAGCCACTTTCGTGACTTTGGTTTGGGCTTCTCCCATTTCGCTCGCCACTACTCTGGGAATCACTCGTTGTTTTCTCTTCCTCAGGGTACTGAGATGTTTCACTTCCCCTGGTTAGCTCCTTCTCACCTATGGATTCAGTGAGAGGTAACGCCGCTATTCGCAGCGCTGGGTTTCCCCATTCGGACATCTCCGGATCAACGCTCGGTTGACAGCTCCCCGAAGCTTTTCGCAGCCACCCGCGTCCTTCATCGCCTCTTGGCACCTAGGCATCCACCGCACGCCCTTAGTAGCTTACTTGCCCTAATCTCTTGTCCAACGCCCGCCTCCCGGCGGATTGTCGAAACTCGAAACCAAGGCCCAGGCCCCTGCTCTTCGCAACAGGCCCGGAAACATTGCACTTCGCTTGATTAGAAGCACCGTCTCACTCGCAACCTCACCGCGCCTCCCGGCGACAGCTTCGGTTGAATGAGTCAGCGCCTTCTGTGAGAACTTATACTCAGCAGAAATTGCAACTTACCCTTCGTATGCACTTGTCAAAGAACGCTTCCCTTAAGACTCGCGGAACTCGGTGTCCCGCTCGGGAAAACTTGTGTGGAGCTGATCGGAATCGAACCGACGACATCCAGCTTGCAAAGCTGGCGCTCTCCCAACTGAGCTACAGCCCCGTGTGACTTGGGCCACTCTACCATGCTGGGTGCGTCACCGCTTGCAGACTCGCGCCTGCGGAAGTGGTGGGCCTAGGTGGACTTGAACCACCGACCTCGCGCTTATCAGGCGCGCGCTCTAGCCAGCTGAGCTATAGGCCCAGGGAGCTACCGCGTCGGTTTTACCCTACAGCGTCCTTCATTCTCAAAGAGCCGGTGCGCTCGCGCACTCAGTCCTTCAAAACCAAACAGCAAGCCCGAAGAGTAGAGTCAGGATTGGACTCGGAAACGTTGACCTGGTCGACCTTACGTAGCTCGAAAGCTACTGGCATCGCCTACTGACACCGAGGTGTCTGTCCGATGCCCGGTCTCCTTAGAAAGGAGGTGATCCAGCCGCAGGTTCCCCTACGGCTACCTTGTTACGACTTCACCCCAGTTACCGACCACTCCTTGGGCACCTCTTGGTGAGGTGACTTCTGGAGCAATCGACTCCCATGGTGTGACGGGCGGTGTGTACAAGGCCCGGGAACGTATTCACCGCAGCGTGCTGATCTGCGATTACTAGCGATTCCGCCTTCATGGAGTCGAGTTGCAGACTCCAATCTGAACTGAGACCGGTTTTATGCGATTAGCTCCCCCTCGCGGGTTGGCAACGCTCTGTACCGGCCATTGTAGCACGTGTGTAGCCCTGGTCATAAAGGCCATGAGGACTTGACGTCATCCCCACCTTCCTCCGGTTTAACACCGGCAGTCCCTCTAGAGATTCACTTGCGTGACAACTAAAGGCGAGGGTTGCGCTCGTTGCGGGACTTAACCCAACATCTCACGACACGAGCTGACGACAGCCATGCAGCACCTGTCTCTCGGTTCCCTTGCGGGCACCGCCTCATCTCTGAGGCATTCCGAGGATGTCAAGACCAGGTAAGGTTCTGCGCGTTGCGTCGAATTAAACCACATGCTCCACCGCTTGTGCGGGCCCCCGTCAATTCCTTTGAGTTTTAGTCTTGCGACCGTACTTCCCAGGCGGAGAACTTAATGCGTTAGCTTCGGCACCGCGGGGGTCAACTCCCACGACACCTAGTTCTCATCGTTTACGGCGTGGACTACCAGGGTATCTAATCCTGTTTGCTCCCCACGCTTTCGCGTCTCAGCGTCAGTTACCGTCCAGGTGGCCGCCTTCGCCACCGGTGTTCCTCCCCATATCTACGAATTTCACCTCTACTTGGGGAATTCCGCCACCCTCTCCGGCACTCAAGCACGACAGTTTCGGGCGCACTTCCTCAGTTGAGCTGAGGGCTTTCACACCCGACTTGTCACGCCGCCTACACGCGCTTTACGCCCAATAATTCCGAACAACGCTTGCACCCTCTGTATTACCGCGGCTGCTGGCACAGAGTTAGCCGGTGCTTCTTCTCCCGGTACCGTCAAGCCGTAGCGTGTTGGGCTACGGGTTTTCGTCCCGGTCGAAAGTGCTTTACAATCCGAAGACCTTCATCACACACGCGGCGTTGCTGCGTCAGGCTTTCGCCCATTGCGCAAAATTCCCCACTGCTGCCTCCCGTAGGAGTCTGGACCGTGTCTCAGTTCCAGTGTGGCTGATCGTCCTCTCAGACCAGCTACCCGTCGTTGCCTTGGTGGGCCATTACCCCGCCAACTAGCTGATGGGCCGCGGACTCATCTGGTTGTGATAGCTTGTATACAGAGGCCACCTTTTCCCTCAGTCTCCGAAGAAACCGTGGGCTTATCCGGTATTAGCCAATCTTTCGACTGGTTATCCCAGGCATCCAGGCAGATTATCCACGTGTTACGCACCCGTGCGCCGCTCTACTAAGGGTTGCCCCTATTCGCGCTCGACTTGCATGTGTTAGGCACGCCGCCAGCGTTCGTTCTGAGCCAGGATCAAACTCTCCAATTGTATTTTCAGAGATTTGAACCGGCGTCAGTCTCAGGCCCGGCTAAGGAACCTGAAACTCGCTGATTCGTACGAAGCTGCTGGTATGCGCTTCTCAGCGCTCCCTGGCTGGCTTCGTTTCAAGAAATTGACTGCGGTTTCCGCAATCCTTCTTCTTCTTGGGCTTGCTATTTGGTTTTCAAAGACCGAGTCGCTTGTTTCA
>NZ_JAKCFI010000034.1 GCF_021412625.1 Myxococcus stipitatus
TGTTGCGAGGCGGGCTGGTTGATGGACGAGCGCTCCGCCTGGTTGATGGGCATCACCGAGCGCGAGCGTTAGCGAGCGCGCCCGGTGATGGGAGTGGCCTAAAGAGCGGCGGAGTCGGTGTCGAGCACGCGTGCGAGTACGTCGCGCTCGACGAGCTTCTTCTTGCGACGCGCGGCCTCGCGAAGCGCCGTGGTCGCGAGCCGGTCGATGTCGCGGTGGGCGCCGGAAGCGGCCTCGTGGAGCATCGCCATGGCGTCGGAGGCGAAGAGTTCTCGCTCGCAGCCCGCGTTCTTCAGGCGCAGGCGGAGATACTCCGCGGTGTCCTCGGGTCCAAGCGCGTCAAGGGCGAGCCGGCGTGCGAGGCGGGAGGCGAGGCTGCGGTTGCGGCGCATCGCGAGGCGCGAGTCGAGTTCGGGCAGGCCGACGAGGATGAGGGAGAGGAGCGCCTTGGAGTCCCACTGGTAGTTGAGAAGGATGTGGAGGTGGTCGAGCACGTCCTGATGGAGCAGGTGCGCCTCGTCGAGGAGGAAGACGGGGTGGACGCGCTCGCGACCGAGTTCCTCCACGTGGCTGGACACGGCGTAGAAGACAGCGGCGGCGGTGGCGGACGGGGTGAGCCCGAGGGCCAGACACAGCTGGCGGTAGAAGTCGCGGCGGCCCAGCGTGGCGTTGTGGCAATAGGTGAGGCGGAAGCCCGCCTGGGGAAGGCGGTGACGAAGCGCGCGCAGGACGCACGTCTTGCCGACGCCGGGCTCGCCCACCATCATGACGCTCTGCCGCTCGCGCACGGCTTCGCAGAGTTCCTCGACGAGGCCCGTCTTGGAGCCCGGCAGCCAGAGGTCCGCGTCGGCAATCTCCTTGGAGAAGGGCGCCTCGGAGAAGCCGAAGTGGGTGACGTAGGCGGGCGTCATGACTCACCTGCATCGCGATGCCGAGGAGGACGTCCGACGGCGCGGTCGAGCAGCGCCAGGGGTGGGTCAAACGCGGGGTGTGGCCGGGACGTCTCGTTGTGGACGGGAGGGCGGCGCAGCGGCCTCTTGCGGCGCGAGTTCTTCACGGCGTCGACTGGGTGGAGGGCGTAGCGCTTGCCCTCGAATTCGGCCCAGGGCGTCTCCCCCAGGTCGACAAGGCAGCGGCACAGGTGGACGAGGCGCCCGGCGAGGTGGCCTGCGTCGAGCTCGTAGTCGGCGCCGTCGACGACGACGGTGGTATCGCGCCGCACGCGTCGGCGGGTGCGGGTGGTGAGGGCCTCGCGCAGCTTCGCCTCATCGAAGCCGTCGGGCGCCCGGGGCGCGGCCTCGAAGACGGTTCTCGGTGTCGCGCCCAGGAGGGCCGCGTGCGAGGTGACGTGGTAGTGCGCGTCGAGGAAGGCGCAGAGGCGGACATTGACGTCGTGCAGCGAGGCGACGGGCCCGAGGAAGTCGAGGCAGCCCTCGCGCAGCGTGCGCCAGAAGCGCTCCATCTTCCCGCGTGCGGGGGCGTCGTAGGGCCTGGCGTGCAAGAGGGACGTGCCGATGCGAGCGCACGCGGTGGCGAGCGTCTCGCCCCGGTACGTGGCGCCATTGTCCAGGTAGAGGGCGTCCGGAGGGCCATGCTTGCGCAGGGCGCGCACCATGAGGCCCAGCATGTCCACCTCGCGCTCGGTGTGGTGGGCTTCCAACGCCACGACGTACCGACTCGCGTCGTCCAGCAGCGCGTGGATGCGCAAGGGCCGCACCTTGCCCCCGACGGAGAGTCCAGGCCCGTGACAGACGTCCGCGTGCCACAGGGCCATGGGACGCTCGGCCTGCCAGCGCAGGCGCGTCTTCGTGCCGCTGCCGTCGCGCATCCCGACGCGGTCGAGTCCTGCTTGCACGAAGAGGCGGCGCACCGTCGTCGCCGAGACGGCGTCCCTCTCCAGCCGGCCATCAGTGACGAGCGTGCGCAAGATGAGCGCCACGGACGCGGACGGGTACTCCCGCCGGATGTCGAGCAGCAGCTCGCGCTGGGCCGCCGAGAGCTGCTGGGCGCGCCCCTTGTCGCTGCGTCCGCGCGGGGTGAGGCCTGAGAGGCCGCGCTTCTTGTACGCGTAGTACCAGCGCTCGAGCGTGGCCGCCGAGTAGCAGCGGCTCACCTCGGCGCCCGGCGGTACGAAGCGCTGCTGGGTGAGAGACTCGAGCGCCGAGGCGAGCTGGCCTCGGTCCATCTGCGCTTGGGTGAGGGCGCCGATGACGCCGTGGCGAAACACCGCCACCGCCTCGGCGTGGGACTTCGGGGTGAGGCTCTTCATTTCGCGCGGACTTCCCATACCGCCCCCTCATCCCGACATGGGCCTCTTGGGAGGGCAGACGCCTACCGTCCCGCCGCAGGCAGGGCTTCGAGGATGGGGCGTGTCGGGTGGGATGGACTTTGGCGAGGGGAGCGCCGCTGGCCGTGGAGCAAGCCCCTCAGTGTGCGCGCTCGGCGCCCCGGAACGCGCAAGCGGACAGCGATGGCGGTCCCGTCGCCGGGAGTGCGAAGGCGGCGACTGTCGTCGCCGCTCGTGCGGCCACTGCTCGCGCCGTCCAGTCCGTGGGCGCTGGCCGCACGCAGCACAGCAGTTTCCCGACTCTGGCCTCCCCGGCCCAGCGGCAGAGGGAGTCCCAGCGCCCGACGCTCCCGGGTCCCACCACGGCCCACGGACTGACGCGTCGGCGTACCGCCGCGGCTGTCAGCGACTCGAGACCCCACAGGGCGAGCGCCCAGGCGACGGCCGCGAGCGAATACAGCTTCCTGCCCAGCACCTCCGAGGGCACGACCGTCTGCGACACGCCACACCTACGGCAGCGGTAGCGTCGCACACGCAACTCCACGAGGACGGGCGACGCGCCGGCCTCCAGCGGCCCGCGTACCTGGCGGCTCCGGCTTCCGTGCCCATGAAGCCCCAGAGGCCCTCCCACAGGGCGGCTCGCCGCGCCGCACGCGGCGCAGCTCGCCGGACGTACCGCCGAGACGGACGGCAGCTGTGCAGCCCAGGACTTGACGCCGACGCGCGTCCGTACGACTTCTTGGGGGCCTCGCTTCTCTCTCACACTTTGAGCGGGGCGCTCGACCTGTGAGCGTGTTGCCGCACGCTCCAGGTCACCTTTCTCTCACGCGAGCTGGCGAACACCGCCGCGCCTCGTCCTCTCAGAGCCCCGTGGATTACCTCACGCAGCGTGGCACGCCAGAATCCGGCTCGCTGCTGGACTCCGCACGGCCTGCAACATCCCTTCCCGGCAACCAACGCGCTCGTCACGACCTCCATCTCCATCAACCACTTCGCTCAGCAACA
>NZ_JAKCFI010000035.1 GCF_021412625.1 Myxococcus stipitatus
ATTACCAGGCCATCCCCATGATGAAGGAAGAGCGCTTGCGGCCCCTCGTCGAGCGCTTCGCCGAACTCCTCCACCGCCACCCGGTCTTCCAAGAAGCGCTCGGCTTCATATGAGGGGATGGCTCAGGCCAGCAGGGCCGAGGAAGGAATGGCATCACATCGTCGAGTAGACCGACGGCAATGTGGAGCGGTTCTGTCCGGAGGCGATCCACAACGCGGAGAACCTCGTCGCGCTCGACAAGGACCTTCACGCCCGAGTGAGCGCGTTCCATTCGTCGCTCCAGCGCATCTCAGGAGGGAATGCTGTGCATGAATGGCATAAGCCTCAATCGTATGCCGCTCAGAGCGATTTTGGTCTGAGCCGCCTCCGCGACTTCGGAGCGCTCCCCCAATGAAGACGCCATCAAATTTGTTTTCGCTTCACGAACTTGGCGCCGCGTATGCGGAAGCTGCTGCTGCGCATGTCGCTGCGAGCGAGTCAGGGGACCATCGAGCGGTCAACGCGCAGTTCCGAAGGATTGACGCAGCCTGGAGGGAACTCAGGGAAGGAGGACCCGAGGGCACATCCCATATTGCGAGCTTGATGGCCCACGGGGATCCGCATGTTCGGGGTGGGGCGGCATCTCATGCCCTGGAGTCAATGCCCGAGGTTGCGGAAGCTGTTCTGGGGCTGCTCGCCAGTGGCCCTCCTGGAGTTGCCCGGTTCAACGCGGAGATAGTCGTGAAGGAGTGGTGGGTTGGTTCATTGAAGTTCGAGCGAGCGCTGTAGCTCGCGCTTCGCTCGTGGCGAACCCGTTGCGAGGAGCCGCGCTGTCCGTCGAGAGATGCCGGGTGGTGGCGCCGGGCTTGTTCGCGTGAAGCGCCGTAACGCCACGGTAACGCCACCGAGCGGCCAAAAACGAACGGGGTTGGACGGTTCGCACCGTCCAACCCCGCGTTTCCACTTGTCCCCGACGGGATTCGAACCCGTGTTACCGGCTTGAAAGGCCAGCGTCCTGGAGCCCTAGGGTGCGTGAGGATACGTTATAAGCTGTTGGAGTGACTGGGCTTTTGGAGTCTGGCCGAAGCCGGCTGGAACCCGCGCTCAGCGCTCATACGTAACCTGTACGTAATGGGTGATTGATGCGCGGCTGGACTGGCAAGTGGGCAGGCGGACGCACCAAGATTGACGGAAAGGGCCGAGCCCGGTGGGTGCTGGAGCGCATGGTCGCGGGCCGGCGCTTCACCAAGGTGCTGGATGCCACCAGTGAGAAGCAGGCCCTCGCCGAGCTGGCGCTCTTCGAGCGGGACCCCGAGCAGTACGTAACCGCCAAGGAGGCCGCCGCTAAGGCCAGGGCCGATGCCGTCATCATTGACGCCCCGACGGTCGCCGGCTTCCTCGATGACCTGCGGCGGAAGGGCAGGACCGAGCCCTATATCCGCTACATCAGGAGCTATCTCGCCGACTGGGTCGAGCGCCTGGGGGCCGTGGATCTCCGACAGGTCACGCTCCAGCAGTACCGGCAGGCCCTGGCGAAGATGAAGGGGGCGGAGCACAAGCGCATCGTCGCACTCAAGAGCCTGACCGCATACCTGCGCGAGCAGGGCCGACTGACACGTACGCAGGATGCGACCCTCGACTTGAAGACGCCGACCATCAAACCGGCCCGCCCCATGGATGAGCGCGCCTACACGATGGAGCACGTCCAGAAGTTCTATGCGGCTCTGAGCAGCTACCGGTACGTGACCGGCTACCGGGTTGATCGCCAGCCAGAGGAAGGTGAGTTCCAGACCGTGGACATGCAGCCGGTCCGGGACGTGTTCGTCCTCCGGGCTTTGTGCGGGATGCACGGGACCGAGATCGAGCGCCTGGCCGAAGGGAAGGGCGTCATCAACCTCCTCGAAGGCTACGGGGAGATCGCCGGTACGCTCTTCTTCCCGCACAAGAGCGGAGAGGGACACGTCGTGTCGGTGAATGCTCAGGCCCTGGCTGCGGCTCAACGTCTCCAGGCCCGTGGTCGGGCTCCGAACCGGGTCTACCTGTCGAGGGCGATGCGCAGGACCGCACAGCAGAGCTGCCTGGATGTCATCGAGCTGGAGCGCTTGCGGCACTCCTTCATCACCTGGGCCGTGACCGGCGGCACGCTCGTGCAGCCCAAGGACGGCGGCATCCCCATCGCGAGCATCGCTGAGCTGGTTGGGCACAAGACGCAGCGGACGACGCGGCGGTTCTACTTGGGCACGTTCATCCCACCGATGGCCAGGCTGACGCTGCGCTTGGAGCATCCCGAAGACCCGAAGCCAGCCCCGAAGTTCATCGTCGTGGCCGGTTGAACCGTACGTCGTCGCCGCTCCCCGTCCTGACGCAAGAGCCTGACCGTGAAGTCGTCCTCGTCATCGACCTGGGGAAGACGGCACCGGAGGTGAAGGCAGAAGCGGCAGGTCACGGATGGCGGCAGCCAGCGCCTGTGCCTGCGGTGAGCGTCAAGGTAGTTGTCGCGTGAGAGGATTCAGCCGGTGCGCTTCGCCTCCTGCACAGCCGGGGTGAGGTTCGGAGAAGGGCCGAGGCGGACGGGGCCCGCCGGCGTCCAGTTGCGCGTGTCGCGACTCCAGCGCTCGGGGTAACGGTCGCGGGCGCGTTGGTAGACTTGGTGG
>NZ_JAKCFI010000036.1 GCF_021412625.1 Myxococcus stipitatus
GCCGGCCCGTCGCCAACACCCGCCTCTACGTCCTCGACTCCCACGGCCAGCCCTCCCCCATCGGCGTCCCGGGCGAGCTCTTCATCGCTGGCGTCCAGGTGGGCCTGGGCTACTGGAATCGCCCTCAACTCTCCGCAGAGCGCTTCGTCGAGGACACCTTCTCCGCCACCCCGGGCGCCCGCATGTACCGCACCGGCGACGTGGCCCGGTGGCTGCCTGACGGCACCCTCGAGTACCTCGGCCGCGCCGACTTCCAGGTGAAGCTGCGCGGACTCCGCATCGAGCTCGGCGAAATCGAAGCCGCCCTCACGACCCATCCCCTCGTGCGCGAAGCCGTCGTCGTCCTGCGTGACGGCCCCGGCGGTCCCCGGTTGGTGGCGTATGTCTCGGGCAATGACGAAACGGCCCTGGACGCGGCCCGTCTCAAGCCCCATCTGCTCCAGCGCCTGCCCGAGTACATGGTGCCCTCGGCCCTCGTTCACCTGCCCTCCCTGCCCCTGACTCCCAGCGGCAAGGTGGACCGCAAGGCCCTTCCCCTTCCCGAGGCCCCCTCCTCCCAAGGCGCCTCGTACGTCGCCCCACGCTCCTCCCTCGAGGAGCGCCTCGCCTCCCTGTTCTCCACGGTCCTCGGCCTCGAGAAGGTCGGCATCCACGACGACTTCTTCGAGCTCGGCGGCCACTCCCTCCTCGCCACGCAGGTGGTGTCGCGAATCCGTGCGTGGCTCGGGTTGGAGCTGTCGCTGCGAACGTTCTTCGAGGCCCCGACCGTTGCCCGGCTCGCGGACCGTCTGACGACGGCATCCGCTTCGATGTCCGCGCGACGCGCCATGGTCAGGGTCCCCCGGTCGGTGGGGCCGGACGGCGTGAGCGAGATGGCGATGTCCTTCTCGCAGCAGAGCCTGTGGTTCCTCGATCAGCTCCAGCCTGGACTCGCGGCCTACAACATGCCAGCGGTCCTGCGTCTGCGCGGACCGCTGCGCGTGGAGGTCCTGCGTCGTTCCTTCACCGAGTTGGTCCGTCGCCACGAGACGCTTCGCACGACCTTCGCGGGGCGCGAGGGTCGGCTCGTCCAGCGAATCCACCCCAGCCCTTCGGATTGGCCCCTCTCCGTGGAGGAGGTGCACGAGCCCGGACTCTTCGATCTCGACGCGGCGCTCCGGAGGCGCATCGATGCGGAGGTCCATCGGCCGTTCGACCTGGAGCATGGCCCTCTGCTGCGGACCACGCTGCTTCGCAAGGGACCTGATGACCACTTCCTCATCGTCTGCATGCACCACATCGTCTCGGACGGGTGGTCCATGGGCGTGTTCGTGCGAGAGCTGGAGGCGCTGCACGCGGCGCTGAGCGAGGACCGCACGCCCGAACTGGCCGAGCTGCCTGTCCAATACGCCGACTACGCCGCATGGCAGCGAGAGGGGCTCGCGGAGTCGGTCGCGAGTGCTCGGCTCGAGGAGTGGCGTACGCACCTCCAGGGGGTTCCCGCGCTCGAACTGCCCTCCGACCACCCTCGGCCGGCGGCCCGGAGCTTCCGCGGAGAGACGCTGGATTTCAGCCTCTCCTCGGAGCTCGTCAGCTCGCTGACGAAGCTCGGCGAGGCCCATGGCGCGACGCTGTTCATGGTCCTGATGACGGGCTGGCAAGCCGTGCTGGCCCGATATTCGGGACAGCGGGACTTCGTGCTCGGTGCCTCGGTGGGACAGCGAACCCACCCCGAGGTCGAGGGATTGATCGGGTTCTTCGTCAATCCGGTCCCCCTCCGCTTCCACTGGGAGGACGACCCGACCGTCCAGGCGATGCTGGAGCGTGTCCGGGAAGAGTCGCTCGCCGCGTTCTCGCGCCAGGAGCAGGTGCCGTTCGATCGATTGGTGGAGGCGCTCGGAGGAGGACGCGACCTCTCACGCTCTCCCTTGTTCCAGTCGCTGTTCGTCCTCGACGCGGGGCCGCTCGACGTCCCTTCGCTGACGGGCTTGCAGGTCGAGCGCGTGCCGACCGTGACGCGAACCTCCCGGTTCGACCTGATGCTCTCCCTGAACAAGCACGGGAGCGCCATGGAGGCCCAGCTGGAATACAGCCTGGACCTCTACCTGCCGGAGACCGCGCGGCGACTGACCCATCACTTCGTGGCGCTGCTGGAGGGCCTGGTCCAGGGCGCCGCCGCAACACAACGCCTCAGCCGGCTCCCCCTGATGACAGACGACGAACGTCGTCAGGTGCTCGAGGACTTCCAGGGATGGACGGAGCGATTCTCGTCGGAGGCGACGCTGCACGCGCTCGTCGAGGCGCAGGTGGACCGCACGCCTCACGCCGAGGCCGTGCGCTTCGAGGCCGAGACGCTCACCTACGCGCAGCTCGACGCCCGCGCCAACCAGCTGGCCCACCACCTGCGTGAGT
>NZ_JAKCFI010000037.1 GCF_021412625.1 Myxococcus stipitatus
CTCTTCGTTGATGGCCACCTTGCGTACCAGCATGGCCTCTCCTCTTGCTCGACACCATCCCGCCTCGCACGGAGCCGTCGGGCAGGCGACTGGCGATCTGCTCGCTCAAATGCGGGGATCTCTCAGAGCAGTCCCGTCAACATCCCTCGCATTGAGATTGCCCCGAACCTTGCCGGCGACGCACTGAAGTGGACGACCGCTCACGAACTCGCACACACAGCCAACGCGCCGCACCATGGCGATGATGGATATAAGCGGGTGTACTGGGATTTGCGCCCAGATGGCTCAACCTATGAGAGGCCCTCACCAGGTTCACCCGCGGGAACTCTCATCTCCGTTTACGTCGAAGCCACTGGTCAGCTCGGTAGCATCTCGAACTCGAGCATTATCTACGTATCCCAGGAAGTGACGGACCCGCAGAAGGGCAGCATCTACGGTGGTGACGAGGCGTGCCTGATGCGGCAACCCGTCGCGACCGCCGTCCAATGGGCGAGCAAGCCACCAGCCAGGCGTTACATCTTCCCATCGGAGCCCAGGGGCACCTCGCTCTGCACCGATGGCCAGGGGAAGACCTTCAACGCACCACAGGGACTCTATCCTGGAGGGGAGATTCATCCAGCCCGGCATGGAAACGCCGCGCCGACACGAGGAAACTGCAATCATCGCCTTTGCGTGAATGACCGCTACCCACATCCCATCAGGAACTCGCCATGACGAAGACATTCTCCCTCGCGCTGATTCTTGCGGTCCTCGCCCTGGCCTCGCCGGCCCAGGCCCAGCCGCGCTTCACGCCCACTCCGCTTCCCCAGACTCCGGAGGAGGTTCGAGCCAAGCTTTCTTTCTCGACGACACCCGGACGCCTGTTTCCGGGTTGGCCGATGGTCGTCACGGTCTACCTGCGCCTCCTTCCCAGTGCGGAGGATGAAGCGAAGCCAGGAGTCGCAAGGAGCCTCGTCGTCACCTCCCGCACAGACAACCTGAGTCCACTGGTCCGGTTCGAACTCGCTCGCTTCAACGAGACCCTCAAGCGCCGGGTGGTGACCCCCCTGCGTCTTCGCTACCTAGGAGGCTCCCCGCGGCAGGTCTCCCTGCAGCCTGGTGCTGCTCGCATCCTCATCGGCCACTTCGGGTTGACAGAGCAGGAGACGGCGGCCCTTGCCCTCGTTCCAGGCTCCTACATCTTCCGCGCGCATTTTGACTCACGCTCCGACACCCAGGAAGAGAGCTGGAAGGGCACGGCATTTGTGGGCGAGGAACTCCAAGTCCACACTCAACCTTCCGAACTGGATGCCAACCTGGAATGCGAGAAGGTGCTCGCGACACGCGAGTACCTCCGTGCGACCGGAGCAGCACGAGAAGCCCTTGATGTCCTGGATTCGTTTCTTGCGCGGACGCCTGAAACGCTCGCTATGCTCTGCTGGGCCGAGCGGGCAGCACTCTATGAACAGGCGGGGAATACGGTGGCCTCGATGGAGGCCTATTGCAAGGCAGCGCGGGCCGAGGGCCTGCTGATTGATGAAGCTGTTCAGCGGAACCAGATGAACGGCAACAGGGCAACCATCAGCGAACCTCAGTACGAACCGCGCTGCCATCAACTCAAGCGAGAACTCACGAAGAGCGCGCCGCCCGCGAAGAGTCCCTAGCTACCACCACCAGCGCGCCATTGCCAGCCATGCATTGGCACCCGTCCTGTACACGATGACGGGCACCTGGATTCATAGGTGCCCGTCATTGTGGTCCTCACCTCAGGGCCCCCGCAGTCGTTCGTCGCGATGTCCTGTAAGATGGCCGCGTAGAACGCGGGCTCGTCGAGAGCGGTGAGCGTCAAGGTAGTTGTCGCGTGAGAGGGTTCAGCCGATACGCTTCATCTCCTGCGCTGCCGAGATGAGGTTCGGAGAGGGGCCGAGACGGACGGGGCCCATCGGCGTCCAGTTGCGCGTGTCGCGGCTCCAGCGCTCGGGGTGACGGTCGCGAGCGCGTTGGTACACCTCGCGGCGTCTGGCCAGCAGCGCGTGCTCGCGGCCGAAGTGCCTGTCGTCAGGCGTGACGAAGCGAATAGCGGAGTGGCGGTGCTCGGTGTTGTACCAGGCTACGAAGCGCGTCACCCAGCCGTGCGCGTCCTCGACGGACGCGAAGGGGCGCTGCGGGAAGCTGGGGCGGTACTTCAGCGTGCGGAAGAGGGCTTCGGAGAAGGCGTTGTCGTCCGAGACACGAGGCCGGCTGAAGGACGGAGTGACGCC
>NZ_JAKCFI010000038.1 GCF_021412625.1 Myxococcus stipitatus
GGTGTTGCCGCGCAGCTTTGTTGATGGCCGGGTACTCCGGCTGGTTGATGGCCATCGCAGGAGGCGCGCGCGGCGCGCCGCGTAGCGTGATGGACATCAAGGGCGAGCGCGCGGCGCGCGCAAGCCCGTGATGCTTTGAAGCTCTACGGTTCGTCGATTCCGACGGTGTCGAGCACGCGGGCCAGCACGTCGCGCTCCACCAGCTTCTTCCTTCGCCGAGCGGCCTCGCGCAGCGCCGCGGTGGCGAGCCGGTCCACGTCGCGCAGCGCTCCGCTGGCCGCCTCGTGCAGCATGGCGAGTGCATCCGAGGCGAAGAGTTCGCGGTCACACCCGGCGCGGGCCAGCCGCGTCCGGAGGTACTCCGTGGTGTCCTCCGGAGTCAGCGGCTCAATGCGCAGTCGGGTGTGCAGGCGCGAGTAGAGACTGCGGTTGTGCCGACGCACCAGTCGTGACTCCAGCTCGGGCAGCCCGACGAGGATGAGCGACAGCAGCGCGCGTGAGTCCCACTGGTAGTTGAGGAGGATATGCAGGTGGTCGAGCACGTCCTGGTGCAGCAGGTGGGCCTCGTCCAACAGGAAGACGGGGTGCAGCTTCTCGGCGCCCAGTTGCTCGACGTGAGTCGTCACGGAGTAGAAGACGGCGGCGGCGGTGGCGGAGGGTTTGAGTCCGAGCGCCAGGCACAGCTGGCGGTAGAAGTCCCGGCGGCCCAGGGTGGCGTTGTGACAGTAAGTGAGGCGGAAGCCCTGGGCGGGCAGCCGGTGTCGCAGGGCCCGCAAGACACAGGTCTTCCCCACGCCCGGCTCGCCGGTGAGCACGACGCTGGCGCGGTTCTTCAGGGCCTCACCCAGGTCCTCCACGAGGGTCGCCTTGGAGGTGGGCAGCCACAGGTCCGCATCGGCCACCTCCTTGGAGAAAGGAGCGCCGGAGAGGCCGAAGTGGCTGACGTATGAGGGCGTCATTCGTCACCTCCGTCCTGTCGCGCGTGCATGGGGGAGCGGCCGACAGCCCTGTCCAGTAGCGCCTGGGCCGGCTCGAAGGACGGGTGGCGGGGCGCCGTCTCGTCCAGGTGCGGTTTTCGGTAGGGCCGCTCGCGTCGAGCGTTGCGCACGGCGTCCACCGGGTGCAAGGGCAGTCGCTGGCCATCCACCTCCACCCAGGGCGCCGCGTCAGTGTCCGCCAGGGTGCGGCAGATGAAGACGAGGCGGCCAGCCAGGTGGCCTGCGTCCACCTCATAGTCCACTCCGTCCAGTGCCACGGTGGTATCGCGGCGCACTCGCCGACGGATGCGCACGGTGAGCGCCTCGGCGAGCGCCTTCTCGTCCAGGCTGTCCGGCGCGCTCGGGTGGGCCCGGAAGACGGACGCGGGAGTGCGGCCGACGAGACTTGCGTGCGCGGCGTCGTGGTAGTGCGCGTCGAGGAAGGCCCACAGCCGGACATTGACGTCGTGCAGGCTCGCCACCGGCCCCAGGAAGTCCAGGCAGCCCTCGCGCAGCGTGCGCCAGAAGCGCTCCATCTTTCCGCGCGCGGGGGCGTCGTAGGGCCTGGCGTGCAAGAGGCTGATACCCAGGCGCGCGCACGCGGTGGCCAGGGTGTCGCCGCGATAGGTGGCGCCATTGTCCAGATAGAGCGCGTCGGGTTTGCCCTGGCGGCGCAGCGCGCGCACGAAGAGCCCCAGCATGTCCACCTCCCGCTCCGAGTGGTGGGCCTCCAGGGCCACGACGTAGCGGCTGGCATCGTCCAAGAGGGCATGTACGCGCAGGGGGCGGGCCTTGCCGCCCACCTCGAGCACGGGGCCGTGGCAGACATCCCCATGCCAGAGCGCCATGGGCCGCTCCGCCTGCCACCGCAGGCGCGTGCGGCTCCCCGCGCAGTCACGCAGGGCCACCCTGTCCAGGCCCTCCTGGTGGAAGAGACGGCGCACCGTGGACGCGGAGACAGCCCCCTCTTGCATGCGCCCATCGGCCACCAGCGTGCGCAGGATGAGGGGGACGGAGGCGGAAGGGTGCTCGCGGCGGATGTCGCAGAGCAGCTGGCGCAGCGGCCGCGGCACCTGCTGGGCCCTTCCCTTGTCGCGCCGGGGCTGAGGTGTCAGTCCCACCAGGCCGCGCTTGCGAAAGGCGTAGTACCACCGCTCCAGTGTCGGCACCGAGAAGCGGCGCGTCGCGTCCGCGCCAGGAGGCCGGAAGCGCTGGGCGGACAACTGCGCGAGCGCCGCCGCCAGCTGG
>NZ_JAKCFI010000039.1 GCF_021412625.1 Myxococcus stipitatus
AGGTGGTGGGCCAGCTGGTTGGCGCGGGCGTCGAGCTGCGCGTAGGTGAGCGTCTCGGCCTCGAAGCGCACGGCCTCGGCGTGAGGCGTGCGGTCCACCTGCGCCTCGACGAGCGCGTGCAGCGTCGTCTCCGACGAGAAGGACTCCTCTCGTCCCTGGAACTCCACCAACACCTTCCGCCGCTCATCCTCCGTCAGCAGCGGGAGTTGCTCGACTCTGACCGACGAATCGCGAACGACTGCTTCCAGCAGCAGGACGAGGTGCTGGCACAAGCGTTCCGCCGAGACCGGGGAGAACACGTCGAGACTGAACTCGAGCGTCCCATCCAGGGACCGATCCCGAAGCTCCGTCATGGACAGGGTGAGGTCGAAGCGCGCGGTGTTCGTCACCGCCTTCAAGGCCTCCACCTGGATGCCGGTCAACGTAGGCACGTGGAGGGGGGCGTTCTGGAGGACGAACATCGCCTGGACGAGCGGCGACTTGCGGCTGTCGCGGGTTCCCCCCAGGGAGGCCACGAGTTGATCGAAGGGCACGTCCTGGTGGACGTACGCGAACAAGGACTCCTCGCGGACGCGCGTCAGCAGCTCCGCGAAGGTCGGGGAACCGTCGAGCCGCGCACGCATCACCAGCGTATTGACGAAGACCCCCATGAGCGGTTCCAGCTCGGAGCGGGTGCGTTGGGCGACAGGGCTGCCCACGCAGAAGTCCTTCTGTCCTGAGTGACGGGACAGCAAGGCCTCGAAACCGGCGAGCAGCACCATGAAGAGGGTGGCGCCCTGCTGGCGTCCCAGGGCCTCCAGCCCGGCGACGAGCCGCGGAGGCAGGACGAAGGAGTGGCTACCGCCTCGCGTGGTCCGCACCGCCGGGCGGGTGGTCTCCGCTGGCAACTCCAGGTCCGGGGCGTCCTCGACGTGGGCCTTCAGCTCGGCCAGGCGTGACTGGATGGCTTCGGAGGCCACCCACTGTGTCTGCCACTCCGAATAATCGACGTACTGATCCGCCAACTCCGGCAGGGCGGCGGTCCGCCCTTCGGCGCGTGCCCCGTAGAACGTCGCGACCTCTTGCAGCAGCACGCCCATGGACCAGCCGTCCGAGGCGATGTGGTGCATGCACAGAAGCAGGACATGCTCCGCCTCATCCATTCGGACCAGCACCGTGTGCAGCAGCGGTCCTTTCTCCAGGTCGAAGCGGTGGTGGGCCACTTCGTCCATGCGTGCGCGGAGCGCCGACTCGCGCTCCGAGGAGGACGACGCCCTCAGGTCGATGATGGGAAGCGCCCACCAGGCCTGCGTCTCCCCGACGCGCTGGAAGGGCTTCCCGTCTCTCGCGTGGAAGGTCGTGCGCAGCACTTCGTGGCGACGAGCCACCGCGCCGAACGCGTCGCGCAGCGCCTCGACATCGAGCGCCCCCTCGAGCCGCAACGCCAGGGGGATGTTGTAGACGCCACTGCCAGGCTGGAGCTGCTCCGCGAACCACATGCGCTGCTGGGAGAAGGACAGCGGGAGGTCGACTCCGCGAGCCACCGGAACCAGCGGAGGCATCGTCGTACGGGAGCCCTTCAGCAACAGGGCCTCGACATGCGCGGCGAGGCGCTCCAGCGTCGACGACTCGAACAGCTCGCGCAGGGACAGCTCCACCCCGAGCAGCGTCCGGATCCTCACCACGAGCTGGGTGGCGAGCAGGGAGTGTCCTCCCAGGGCGAAGAAGTCGTCCTTCAGACCCACGCGCTGGACGCTCAACAGTTCGCGAATCATCGCGGCGAGCTGCTGCTGCAAGAGCGTCAACGGCTCGTCTGAGTCGCCCGCTTCGGAGGCCCACGTCGGTGCCGGCAGGGCCCGTCGATCCGTCTTCCCACTGGGCGTGAGCGGCATGGCCTCCAGGGCAACGACGGCATTGGGGACCATGTACTCGGGCAGGCGTTGCCGCAGGTGCTCCTTCAGGGCCTCCGCGTCCACGGTGCGAGGCGTGACGTAGGCGACGAGTCGCTGGTCTCCCGGTGAGTCCTCGCGGAGGAGGACGACGGCCTCGGAGACGCCCGGGTGGAGACGGAGGGCTGCTTCGATTTCGCCAAGCTCGATGCGGAGTCCGCGCAGCTTCACCTGGAAGTCGGCGCGGCCGAGGTACTCGAGGGTGCCGTCAGGCAGCCACCGGGCCACGTCGCCGGTGCGGTACATGCGGGCGCCCGGGGTGGCGGAGA
>NZ_JAKCFI010000040.1 GCF_021412625.1 Myxococcus stipitatus
GACTGAGATGCCGTGAGTCTCAGTCAAGCGTTTGCGCATGGGGAGGGGTTCGGTGAGGGGGCCGCAGGCAGCAGTGGAGTGAAGGGCTGCCGGCGCTTGGCGACGGAGTAGACGGCGGCCAGGAGCTTGCGCATGGCGGCGACGAGGGCCTGCTTGGGTAGCTTTCCACGTGCCCGCAGGCCCTCGTAGAAGCGGCGCAGCCAGGGGTTCTTGCGGACGGCGGTGAGCGTCGGCATCCAGAGGGCATGGCGCAGCCGGGCGTTGCCATAGGGGCTCAGGCCCGCGCGAGAGGGGGTACGCTTGCCGGAGTGGGACAGTCCCGGCACCACGCCGACGTAGGCGGCCAGGGCCTTGGCATCGCGGAAGTCGGCGGGGTTGCCCACCTCGGCAATCAGTCGGGCGGCAGTCAGTGGGCCGATGCCGTCAATGGTGGTGAGCAGCGTGCCGACGTCATGGGCCTCGAGCTTCTTCTCGATATCGCGCTCCAGGTCCTTGAGGCGCCGGCGCAGCACGCCCAGGTCCTCGCACGCGTAGCGCACCTGGACGCGCCAGGCCTCGCCGTGGTGTGCACCAACACTCACCTTGGCGGCCTCCAGCAGCGCGTGGGCCAGTTCTCGACCCACGAAGTGCCGGCCGTCGTAGCGCAGGTAGGCCACCGTGCGCGGGCGCGCGGCGCGGAAAGCCTCGGCGGTGGGGTAGTTCTCCAGCAGTGCACACGCCAGCTCGCTGCCCAGGTCCTTCACATGGCGGGTGAATTCCGGGAAGCCCAGGTCCACCAGCCGGTGCAGCTGGCGCACCCGGTCGCCGAAGTCCTGCACCAATCGCTCCCGCAGGCGCACCAGCTCGCGCAGCTCCTCGGTGGCCGCGTGGGGCAGCGGCGTGGCCCGGGGGCGTTTCTGGTGGGCAAACCGAGCAATGCCCAAGGCGTCGATGCTATCGGTCTTGGTGCGCGCCAGGTCCTCCTCGGCGAAGCGCCGGGTGCGCACCGGATTGAGAAGCGCCAGTGAGAAGCCCGCGGCAGCCAGGTGGGCAAAGAGGTTCTTCCAGTAGTGCCCGGTGGCCTCCAGGGCCACCAGCACGTCCTGAGGACTGCCGAGCGCTTCCACCAGCGCCCGGTAGCCCTCGGCGTCCTCATTCACCGCTTGGGGCTTGAGCAGCACCTGCCCCGTCTCGTCCACCACCGCCACCACATGCGTCTGACTGCCAATGTCGATACCCGCGAACCGCATCCGTCCCCTCCGCATGGGGGTACGCAGGGAGCCTCGGAGCCGGTGTTCCTGCCCGTCCTTGTGAATGCGAGGCGACGACGCCTGGCCGTCCCTCAGGATGCCGTTCGAGCCTGAAACACCGGTCGAGGGCGCCAATCTCAGTCCCGAGGACGTAGCCCCAAGGCGAACACGGCGACCCTCTCCCGGTACCTTCCGGCCCGGGTGTATACCGGAATCGGAAGGCTGGTGGACTTCATACAAGGC
>NZ_JAKCFI010000041.1 GCF_021412625.1 Myxococcus stipitatus
CAATGCCGATCAGATAGGTGGCCCTTGCGAGGGCCTACCGACTTGGTTGAGGGTATGGCGATCTCATACGTGGAGATCGCCGCATGGCTCTGGCACAGGCCATCCAGGGCGCTGCCTTGGTAGCCCCCGAGCAGTTCGATCGGTTTCGGCAGCACATTGACCCGGTGTGGGTGGAGGAAGCGGTGGTGGCCACCGGCTTCGCCTCGGTGCGCCGTCGGCGCCTGCCGGCCGACCAGGTCATCTGGCTGGTGGTGGGCATGGCCCTCATGCGCAATGAGTCCATCCAGCGCGTCGCCTCCCTGCTGAATGTGGCTTTGCCGGCCCGGTCGGGTGCGACGGGCGTGGCCTCCAGCGCGCTGACCCAGGCTCGCCAGCGCCTGGGCGACGAGCCGATGGAGTACCTCTTCCATACGACGGCCTCGGCGTGGGCCCACCGCAGTGCTAGGGCACATCCCTGGCGCCAACTGGCCGTCTATGCGCTGGATGGCACGACGGTGCGAGTGCCGGACTCGCCCGACAACTGGGGGGAGTTCGGCGGCAGTGAGGGCAACGGCACTCGCGCCGGCAGTGCATATCCCACGGTGAGGGCGGTGGCACTGATGGCGGCACGCTCCCACCTCGTGGCGGCGGTGCGTTTTGGAGCTTACTCCACGGGCGAAGTCACGCTGGCGGCAGAGCTGTGGAGCCAGTTGCCCGAGGACTCGCTTGCCATCGTCGACCGAAACTTCACTGCGGTGCGTGACCTGGTGGAGATTGCGACAGGAGCGCCCCGCCGTCACTGGCTGGTGCGGGCCCGGGCGAATATGAAGCCCGTCCGGGTCGAGAAGCTGGGGCAGAACGATGAGTTGGTAGAGCTGCCAACCAGCCGAGGGATGCGTGCACGCAGCCCCAAGTCGCTGCCCGAGGCGGTGCGCATGCGAGCCATACGCTACCAGCGCCCAGGCTTCCGTCCCGGCGTGCTGCTGACGTCATTGCTGGACGCCAAGAAGTACCCGGCCCAGGAGATTGTCCGGCTGTACCACGAGCGATGGGAGATTGAGCTCGGCTACGACGAAATCAAGACGCACCTGCTGGACCGGCAGGAAGCCATCCGCAGTCGTACGCCTCAGGGCGTCCGGCAGGAAGTCTGGGGCATCCTGCTGGCCTACAATCTGGTGCGCGTCGAGATGGAGCGAGCCGCAAGCGAAGCGGGCGTGGAGCCGACGCGCATCAGCTTCGTCAATGCGCTGTCGCTCATCCGCAACGCATGGCTGGTCTGGTCGACCCCACCGCTGGCTCCCGGACGGATTCCGGAGCACCTGCTCGACCTGCATCGGCACCTGGGACTGCTGCTGCTACCGGAACGAAGAAGCGAGAGGCGCTACCCACGAGTCGTAAAGATAAAGATGAGCAACTACGACAAGAAGTGGGTGAAGCGCCCCCGCCCTAACTGACCGGCATTG
>NZ_JAKCFI010000042.1 GCF_021412625.1 Myxococcus stipitatus
CTGAGCCATCCCCTCATATGAAGCCGAGCGCTTCTTGGAAGACCGGGTGGCGGTGGAGGAGTTCGGCGAAGCGCTCGACGAGGGGCCGCAAGCGCTCTTCCTTCATCATGGGGATGGCCTGGTAATACATGCAGCCCTGACGGAAGAGCGAGTAGGTGCGCGTCTTGACGGTGTTGGCCTTCAAGCCCTTCTCCATGCCCAGACTCTCCCCGGCGGCGCCCAGCAGTGTCAGCAGCACCTGGGCCAGGGCGCTCACCAGTAGCAGCCGGTCGCGCCGCTCGGGACTCGCCACACGCACCGCGGACAAGCCCATCCCGAATCTCAAATCCTTGACGTCCCGAAATGTCTCCTCACACGAGAAGCGCCGGGAGTAGAGGTCCACCACCTCGCGTGCGCTGGCACTGCCCAAGCTGGTGGCCAGACACCACGGCTCCTTCATGCCTTTCTGGTGCACCAGCACCACCGCCGGCACCGGCGTTCGGTCCGCCGTGACATGCACATTCGTCAGCTTCTTCGGATGCCCACTGGTGGGCATCCACCGGGCCGCCGGTTGCTGCGAGCCGCCGGCCGCTTCCACCCGGACGTCCTTGCGAAAGCGCACCACGTACTCGAAGCCAGCCTGGGCCAGCAGGGCGTACAGCCGCTGGTCCGCGAAGCCCCGGTCCGCCAGCACCGTCACCTTCACTCCTTCGGGCACACACTCCTTGAGCCGCAGCAGCAACTCGTCCTCCGCCTGGGCCCGGTTGCCCGCCAGGGCGCTCTTCTGAAGCGTCATCCACAGCAGAGGCGTGGTGCGCCCATGCGAGGTGACGAGGCTGGCCACCAGCGTGGCGTGGTCATCGGCCTCGAAGTCCGTCCAGTCCAGCGCCACCAGCGCCTCGGTCCGCTCGGCCAGCACGTACGGCACCCAGCGCGCCGCCAACTTCCACACGTCCACCGCCTCGTTGGACAGCAGCCGGTCCACCTGCTTGATGCCGTGCTTCTGCACGCTACCTCGAGCCCACGCCAGCGCCTGGCCAATGGCGTGCACCGACAGCGAGGCGGCATGCACCACCCCCAACGTCGCATGCGACAGCGAAAGCACCCTTTTGGCGTGCAGGTCTTCCTCGAACAACCCCGACAGGAACGTCCGTACCTGCTCTTCGTTGATGGCCACCTTGCGTACCAGCATGGCCTCTCCTCTTGCTCGACACCATCCCGCCTCGCACGGAGCCGTCGGGCAGGCGACTGGCGATCTGCTCGCTCAAATGCGGGGATCTCTCAG
>NZ_JAKCFI010000043.1 GCF_021412625.1 Myxococcus stipitatus
CATGGCCAAGGAGAAGTTCGAGCGTAACAAGCCCCACGTGAACATCGGCACGATCGGACACGTGGACCACGGCAAGACGTCGCTGACGGCGGCCATCACGAAGGTGCTGGCGAAGACGGGCGGCGCCACGTTCCTGGCGTACGACCAGATCGACAAGGCGCCGGAGGAGCGTGAGCGCGGCATCACGATTTCGACGGCGCACGTGGAGTACCAGACGACGAACCGGCACTATGCGCACGTCGACTGCCCGGGCCACGCGGACTACGTGAAGAACATGATCACGGGCGCGGCGCAGATGGACGGCGCGATCCTGGTGGTGTCGGCGGCGGACGGCCCGATGCCGCAGACGCGCGAGCACATCCTGCTGGCGCGCCAGGTGGGCGTTCCGTACATCGTGGTGTTCCTGAACAAGGTCGACATGCTGGACGACCCCGAGCTGCGCGAGCTCGTGGAGATGGAAGTCCGCGACCTGCTCAAGAAGTACGACTTCCCGGGCGACACCATCCCCATCATCCCCGGCTCGGCGCTCAAGGCGCTGGAGGGTGACGCGAGCGACATCGGCGAGGGCGCCATCCTGAAGCTGATGGCGGCGGTGGACAGCTACATCCCGACGCCGCAGCGCGCGACGGACAAGCCGTTCCTGATGCCGGTGGAGGACGTGTTCTCCATCGCGGGCCGTGGCACGGTGGCGACCGGCCGCGTGGAGCGCGGCAAGATCAAGGTCGGTGAGGAAATCGAGGTCGTCGGTCTGCGCGCGACGCAGAAGACGGTCGTCACGGGCGTGGAGATGTTCCGCAAGCTGCTGGATGAGGGCATGGCGGGCGACAACATCGGCGCGCTGGTGCGTGGCCTCAAGCGCGAGGACCTGGAGCGCGGGCAGGTGCTGGCCAAGCCGGGCAGCATCACGCCGCACACCAAGTTCAAGGCGCAGATCTACGTGCTGACGAAGGAGGAGGGTGGCCGTCACACCCCGTTCTTCAAGGGCTACCGCCCGCAGTTCTACTTCCGCACGACGGACGTGACGGGCACGGTGAAGCTGCCGGAGAACGTCGAGATGGTGATGCCGGGCGACAACATCGCGATCGAGGTGGAGCTGATCACCCCGGTGGCGATGGAGAAGGAGCTGCGCTTCGCGGTTCGCGAGGGCGGCCGCACGGTGGGCGCCGGCGTCGTGGCCGAGGTCATCGAGTA
>NZ_JAKCFI010000044.1 GCF_021412625.1 Myxococcus stipitatus
GCTGGAGGCGAAGATGGCGGCGCTGGAGCGGCGTCTCTTCGGCAAGAAGACGGAGAAGTTGCCGCCGGTGGCCAAGGAGTTGAAGCCGTCGTCCACCAGCGCGGAGGACGAGGCGGCCCGGGCTGCGAGCGCCCTTCAGACGCGACGAGAGCGCGCGGCACGCAAGGCCGCCGTGGCCGTGGAGCGCGAAGTCCACCACGAGGTGCCCGCCAAGGAGCGGCGCTGCCCGGCGTGCGGTAGCGCGGCGCTCAAGCCCCTGGGTGCGGGACGTCGGACGGCGGTGTACGAGCGCGTGCCAGACTTCTTCGAGAAGCAGGTACATGTGCAAGAAGTCCTGGCGTGCACCTGCGGCCGAGGCGTCGTCACCGCACCCGCGCCACCCAAGGTGGTGGACAAGGGCGAGTATGGCCCGGGGCTGCTGGCCCACGTCGTGGTCTCCAAGTGCGCGGATGCCATGCCCTTGCACCGGCTTGCGCAGCGGTTGGAGCGAGGCGGCGTCCCCATGAGTCGCAGCACGCTGACGGACCTCTTCCACCAGTCGGCCTCGGTGCTGCTGCCCCTGTCGACGCACCTGCTGCACTGCATTGCGTCCGCCGAAGTCGTGCTGGCGGACGAGACGCCGCTGCGGGTGCTGGACGTGAAGAAGACGCGCCGGGGCTACCTCTGGACGTTTCTCACCCAGACGCCCGAGGGCGCATGGCTCATCGGCTACCGCTTCAGCCTGGGCCGCGCGGGCAAGACGCCCATGGAGGTGCTGGGCGGCACCCCGGGGGCGCTCGTGGTGGACGGGTACACCGGCTACAACGTGGTGACGCTGCCGGAGGGCCGTATGCGCGTCGGCTGCTGGGCGCATGTGCGTCGCCGCTTCTTCGACGCGCTGCCCACCGCGCCCGAGGCCCGCGAGGCGATGGACCTCATCCTGGAGCTCTACCGGGTGGAAGCCCAGGCGCGGGACGCGGGCGTCGTGGGCACCGCCG
>NZ_JAKCFI010000045.1 GCF_021412625.1 Myxococcus stipitatus
TCACTCATCCCGTCCCCATCGATGTCGATGAGGTTCACACCTCGCGTGTTCAGCACCCACCCGTCCACGCCCGTCTGCTGCACCACCTGCTCCGACAGCGGCTGCGCATAGCTGAAGCTCAGCTCCGGCAGCGCCCCCACTCCCCCTCGCCCCGTCATCTTCACCTTCGACAACCGGCTCAGCGCGAAGCTGTTGTCGTACGTCAACTCATACGTCCTCAGCACCTCCCCAAACGACTTCACCTTCACCGACGACAGCCTCTTCCCCGTCGTCACCCCGAATCCCGTCCGGTACCCCACCACCGCGTCCGGCCTCACCTCGTAGACGAACTCCACCTGGAATGCGTCCGTCGGCCCCCACGCCATCCCCGCCGGGTACACCTGCTCCCCGTCCTTCACATACGTCAGCCCTATCCGGTGCCCCGCCGGGTGCAGTACCTCTTCCGCGTACCACGCCGCCACCTGCGTCCCCGACTCCTGCCTCGCTCCCCCCGTCGTCCCCAACCGGTACTGCGTCCCTCCGTTCTCCGTCACCACGTACCCGCTACCACTCACCTCCACCTTCACCTGCTGCCCCCGCCCCTCCAGTCTCCACGTGCCGTCTCCCACCGGCACCAGCCGCCCTCCTCCCGCGATTCCCACCAGCTCCAGCTCGTCCGTCGCCGCGTACGCAGGCACGCCCAGCCTCAGCGAGCGCCTCACCGACATCACCGGCAACGTCCACCCCACTCCCACAGGGCCGTTCCCCAGCTCTCCCGAATACGACAGCCCCAGCCCCGGCGCGAACCCCGCGTGCCCTCCCGGGAGCTCGAACGGCACCGTGTATTGCACCTGCGCGCTGAACCCATCCACCGTCACCGCGTCCCCAAGCCCTCTCACGGACCCGGGCCCATCCGGCAACCTCAACGTCTGCGCGCTCAGCGCGCTCGGCACCGGCTCCGACGCTGCCCA
>NZ_JAKCFI010000046.1 GCF_021412625.1 Myxococcus stipitatus
CAGCTGGCCGCGGTCGAGCTCGGCTTGAGTCAATGCTCCGATGACGCCATGGCGGAAGACGGCCACGGCCTCGGCGTGAGAGTCGGCGGACAGCTCATCCATGCACTCCTCCAGGTGGACCCGCCGCGAGGCAAGGGAGGGCGGGCCGGGGCCGGGAAGGTGCCGGGGCACCAGGAGGGTGTGCAGCGGGGCTGTCGGGTGGGACGGGAAAGCACGGGCGGGCGCGGACCTCGCGGGGAACACAGCCCCTCAGCCTGAGCGCGCGGCCCCCAAGGGGGCCAGGACGTGCAACGGTGGAGGGCTGGTGCCTGGCGCTTCGAGGGCCCGAGCCGCGAGGGCCGCCGCTGCCCGCGCGGCGACGCGACGGGGACTCCACCCCTCCGGGCAGGGGGGCAGCGCACGCCAAAGCCCACCGCGCGACACGGCCCGTACCCACGTGGCGAGCGCGCACCAGCGCCCCGCGCTGCCAGGCCCCACCACGCGCCACGGGCTGACTTGCGCTCGCACCTGGGCCACCGGGCGCGCCAGCAGCCCGAAGAGCGCGAGCGCCAGGGCAATGGCCGTGGCCGAGTACAGCCGTCTCGTCAGGACCTCCCGAGGGCAGACGGTGCAGGTGGCCTTGCACGCGGTACACCGGAAGCGGCGCACAGCCACCACTCGCGCCTGCGCGGCGTCTGCCCATTCCAGCGGCCCGAGCACCTGCCTCTGCCGCAGCCCATGCCCATGCAGCCCAAGGGCACCTCCAACGGGCCTGCTCGCCGCACCACACCCTGGACAACGGGCCGGACGAACGGCTTCTACCGAGGCCACCGCCTCGGCCCAGGACTTGACTCCGCTCTCACTTCGGACGACTCCTCGGGTGCTCCGCGAATCTCTCGACACAGTCTTCTCGCGGGGCCTTGGTG
>NZ_JAKCFI010000047.1 GCF_021412625.1 Myxococcus stipitatus
CCTTCTCCAGCGCCTCGTCGACCAGGGCGAGCGTCATTTCTCGCTCTTCTCGTCCGCTGCGTCGTCCTCGTCTTCCAGGGGCCTCTCGTCCCAGCCCAGGGCCTGGAGTTTTTTTTCGAGCACCAGCAGCGCCGCCGTCTCTGCCAGCGCCTTCTCCTTGCGGCGCAGCTCCCGCTCGAGCTCCTTCACCCGCTTCTCCGAGGAGGCCAGCCGCCGGCGCTGGCTGGCCGTCAGCGCGCCAGGGGCAGCCGCCTGCGCTCCCTGAGACAGGGCCCCGGCGGCAGCCGCTCTCCACCCTGCCAGCTGCTCCTCGTGCAGCCCCTCTCGACGCAGCAGCGCCCCCAGTGCCTCGCCCTCCAGCCCGTGCGCTTCCGCCAGCACGCGCAGCTTCTCTTCGGGCGTCCACTTCTTCGGGCCGGCGGGCTTCTTCTCCTCGGGCGGGGGCGTCATGGCCGCTACCCTATTCGCCTCACGCAGCCACTGCGACAGCGTCGGCTGCGACACGCCCACCTGACGGGCCAGCGCGGCCGCGCTCACCGCGCCCGGGCCCACCATCCGCTTCACCATCTGCCCCTTGAATGCATCCGTGTACGGCACTGCTTCCTGCCTGCTCTCGCCCCCAGGGCGTCGTCAGCT